>NZ_JAUBPE010000204.1:0-1038 GCF_036700565.1 Microcoleus pseudofavosus SVA1_A4 | reverse complement strand
CAGGGTAAGCTCATCTAATTTGGTATAAATTGTACTTGACAAAAAGGGCAAGATATAAAAGAGCCTCCTGTCAAGAGCGGTTCTTTGAACCCATTTGAGATATTTTGATGATCGACAGATAAGGGACGAGCGAGAGATAACGGGGCAGCGAGAGATAACGGGGCAGCGAGAGATAAGGGGCCAGCGACAGACAACGGGCGATCAACTCGCAGCCTCAAAGAGCTCAAATGGGTTCTATAATAGTGCTTCATCGGTGTCACGAATCGTGAGGAAAAATCAATGGAGAAAGGATTCGAGCGTGTTGTGAATCAGGCAAAATCATCACCGAAACCAGACAGGTCTCAACCGCTCTCCATGCAACACTTACAAGCTTGCTTATCAACTTATTTTGATGACATACCAGATCCGAGAGTAGACCGAACAAAACAACATTTACTTAAAGACATTCTGGTCATTACCATATTAGCTGCGATCGCCGGCGCCCAGGGGTGGGAAGACATCGAAAATTATGGACTCAGCAAGCAACAATGGGCGTGAAGAATTTTTAGAGTTACCCAATGGTATCCCCAGCGATGATACATTTCGCCGGGTGTTTGAAAAGCTAGACCCGAAAGTGTTAGAGGAGAAATTATCGCAATGGTTGCAACAAATTATGGGTTCAGTCTGCCAAGAAATCATCCCCATAGATGGCAAAAGTTTGCGAGGTTCTTACGATCGAGAGAAAGGTTTAAAAAACTTACATTTAGTGACAGCTTGGGCGAGCGGACAGCGTTTGGTACTCGGGCAAGTCAAAGTTGAAGACCATTCCAATGAAATCACAGCAATTCCAGCCCTACTAGAACTACTCGACATTGCCGGGGCGATTATCACCATTGATGCGATGGGGACTCAAACAGAAATAGTCCGACTGATTCGTCAGAAAAAAGCCGATTATGTCGTGGCACTAAAAAGCAATCATCCCACTCTTTACAATCAAGTTAAAGACTGGTTTGAGACGGCAAAAACTCAGGAATTCAGGGAAACTGAAATGAGTTATGA
>NZ_JAUBPE010000203.1:0-1057 GCF_036700565.1 Microcoleus pseudofavosus SVA1_A4 | reverse complement strand
CTAGCTAATTTACGATGATTACATTTACGTCCTAGAACTTAACTATACAGAGGCTTTGAGTGTTTTCGGAGATGTCTAGTGCCACACTCTTTCAATCGGATTCAATTCCGGGCTGTATGGTGGTTGAAAGAGTAATAAAATATTATCCGGTATTTTTAGGCTGCTACTATAATGAAACCTCCCATTGTCTAGTTGAACAATATTTAAATATTCGGGATATTCAGATGCTAACTGGTCTAAGAACATTTGAAAACATATGCCATCCAGATGTGAAAATTCCAGCCACAGGCTTTCTCCTGTTTGTGGGGCGACTGCCCCATATAAATAATAGGCTTTAAAATTCCATTGTACTTTACCTATTGGTTTGACTCCCAAAGCTGTAATCTTTTTTCTTTCAATCGTTTTTAAGCCAAGTCTAGTTTCATCTTGACACCAATATTTGGGTCCTTTTTTTGCTGGACTTGGAGTAGTAGACTCTAACCGAGCGAGCTGTTTTGAGCAAATTTTTTAGTTTTTTTTTAAACTCGATAGCTGCTGAAACATCTTTTTTGTTACTATAGCAATCCTAAATGATTTTCTCGGTGTAAATATATTGACGTATTTTGGGAAAATCAAATTTATGTTCGTTAGTAAAAAACTCAAATAAAAATTTGACAATCTTAAAAGACCTACATAAATACCAATACTTTCTTAAAAAGTTTTTAGCTTGTAACCAAATATCTTCAACGGGATTCTGTTGGGGAGCATTGGGAGCAAATAAAATACAAGTAATTGACCAATTCTCAGGTTCTTTGTCACCATTTAGTTCTAATAAAAAGTCTCTAAATTCTCCATATTTATGATAACTAGCTCCATCCCAAATCAAGATAATTTGGCGATTTTTATATTTATCTTGTAAGTATTTTATGAAGGTAACTGTTGATTTTCCATCACCAGATGGATGGCTCTGAATATGGAATTCTTTGCTTTGATAATTGAGTGCCAAAATAAGTTTGTCTATCTTTTTCATTGGTAATTGGGACTTCAATTCTGATTTTTGATTGACCCCAAACATAAC
>NZ_JAUBPE010000202.1:0-1060 GCF_036700565.1 Microcoleus pseudofavosus SVA1_A4 | reverse complement strand
CTGACGGGGCGACAGGTCGCCTGAAGAGCAGACAGGGAGGGCACTCTAGACAAATAGCATGAAAAAAGATAGGGTAAGAAAGCTTCTTACCCAAAAACAATTAAATGATACCAAAATTATATCATGCCCATTTGTCAAAAAAGCTGACACATTCTAATTACTTGTTGACAATTTTATTGATTCAAGTAGTGCAATCAATTAAAGAAGTCACATTAGAAAGCATAGCGACAAAACTAGCGATACCCATTAAATTTGAAAGTAGAAGAAAAAAGATTCAGAGATTTTTATCAGAGGATAAATGGGTTCTAGATGATATTTGGTTGTCACTGGTAATTGGTTGGATTAAAGGTAGTGTTAAACAGAATAAGGTTGTATATTTAGCAATAGACCGAACCAAATGGCAATCAAATAATATTTTGATGGTCAGCATGATTTGGCGAAAATGCAGCTCTTCCTATTTATTGGAAAATGCTTGACAAACAAGGGAACAGCACAAAGCGAAAATCAACAATTCGTATTAACGCCAGTATTCGATGCCTTATCAGATTATAAATTGATCGTGTTAGGAGATCGTGAATTTTGTAGTGTTACCCTCGGAAATTGGCTGAGGGAGAAGAAAGTAGATTTCTGTTTACGACTAAAAAAGAATGTTTGTATCAAGATTGAAGAGGAGTTATGGGCTGAACTAAAAATGCTAGGATTAGAGCCAGGAAATAGCTTTTTCAATCAAGAAGTAACAATCAGAAAAACTGCACCCATTACGGGGTTTAATCTAGTAGGTAAGTGGCTGGGTAAATATCGAAATATTACTACAAAAGAACCTTGGTATATTCTGACAAGCTTGGCAGATATACAAGCCGCAGTTGATGCTTATGCAAAAAGATTTGGAATTGAAGAGATGTGAGCGAGACTTTAAGGGTGGAGGATATAACCTAGAAAGGACTAATCTCACAGGTGAGCGACTGAGTAAATTATTAATTTTGTTATCACTAGCATACTTGAAGAGTATAATTCAAGGGATAGAAATTAAGTCAAAGCAAGTTCAAGAATATCTAAGTAG
>NZ_JAUBPE010000201.1:0-1064 GCF_036700565.1 Microcoleus pseudofavosus SVA1_A4 | reverse complement strand
CGTTCTTGTTTGACTGACAATATATTAGATTCTTCTGAGTCCTTTTGTCAAGCGTGATTGAGATGCTCTTACCCTGATTTTAACAGGAGGGAATTTTCAACTCAGTCACGACGCAGACAGAGGACTCGATCAACTGAGAGTTTGGACGACAGATGGGCATCGGGTAGCAATGGTTTTAGGATTGAACGAAAGCAGCAATTCCTATCTGTTGAGCCGTCAAGTAGTTAATTTTACTGTCCCTGCTAAGGTACTCCGGTTATTGGAGCGTTCTTTGAATTCTGCTGACAAAGTTACGATTTACTATGAAGGTTTGCCAGAGCAACCTAGTAATTTTGTCGCATTCGAGTGGAATAATTGGCGGTTGACCACGAAGTTGCTAGAAGGGCAATATCCGATTTGTGACCAAATTATCGCTCCCTATCGACATCAATTTAGCCATCAAGTGGTGGTTGAGAGGCTGAGCTTTTTAAAAGCCTTAGAGAGGTTAGCTTCTCACAGCGACAAGTCTCACCTAACAGCTATTTTAGAATTCGATTTAGATGCCCAACAAGTGCGAGCATCACTCAACAATACTCTCAGTTCAGGAACTGAAACAGTTGATGCTAAATTCTGGGGCTGTGAGTTTTGTCTCAAGTGCGACATCCGCTATTTGATTGATACAGTCAAAGCGATTTCCAGCTCTGATTTGCGGGTGTTAATGGCAACTTCTACCGCTCCCCTACTGATTGCACCGTTTGGAACGCCTGCATCGGGTACAGAGGCTTTAGAGTGCGAATATATTGTCGCTCCGCAAGAATAATTGAAAGGTAGGGAGTGGCATCTAAATTTGATGCCCTCTCCTGCCAAATTTTGGCTTATATTACTGTATAAAATACGACAAATAGATTGGTTTAGTGCAACAGTCACTTCTCTAAAAACTCAGATATATTCTACTATTTATTTTTTGATATAAGCAACCTTTTTGCTAAAAAATAAGTGAATTTTAATGGGGAGCATCCCGCTTTTTAACTAAGCAGAAATACCGAGCTTGATGTCGTTATTTAAATATGCACATCTGAGTCTTA
>NZ_JAUBPE010000200.1:0-1068 GCF_036700565.1 Microcoleus pseudofavosus SVA1_A4 | reverse complement strand
GAACTCGGTTGTTAAACGCTGCGGTGGCGAAGATATTTGGCGGGTCACTGCCTGAGAAAATAGCTCGATGCCTGGGATTTTATTTGAAATACAAAGCCTCTTTCTGTAGTACAGATAGGGGTTTTGTTTTTAGAGTTTATGCGTCCAGGACTGAATTTGAAGCTATTTGTCAGGTGCGATCGCACTTTCGGAGCTTCAACTAATATCAAGTCCAGTGCCATCCTTCTAGCATCGGGCGGGGGCGGGTTTTTGAGATTGTCGGTTTTTGACAAATATTGTTGGTGAACCCGCCCCTTGTATCTTAAAAGAGTGAGTCAGTCGATCGCCACGTCATTGATTCGATCGCCACATCAATCAGGCGATCGAGCCGACAAGTGGGCGATCGAGCCGACAAGTGGGCGATCGTACCGATCATCAGGCGATCGCCACATCAATCAGGCGATCGAACCGACAATCAGTCGATCGAGCCGACAAGTGGGCGATCGAGCCGACAAGTGGGCGATCGAGCCGATCATCAGTCGATCGTACCGATCATCAGTCGATCGTACCGACAATCAGGCGATCGAGCCGACAAGCAAAGCGAATCTAAAGAAACAAGGAAAGTTTAGTACAAATGGTTCTGTAACAGCAGAAAGTGTTCTTTAAGGACATCAGAAATCGGTGAAGTTGGCCCGCCCCTTAGACTGTATAAGTCTGTTGCGTAGATAAGCTCCCATTACTGATGACAGGCGCACATCAAACTGGACAGTATCTTAGGCTCTCGGCATTATCGGGAAAGCCTGCATTGACAAGGTTAGTATTCAATTGCCTGTCGGTTCTTTCATACAATCGGAGTACATCTGGAGCAAACAATGACATCAACAGTCTTAGGCATAGACATCAGTAAAAGAGATTTTCATGTCTCATTACTGGGGAGCATCCCAATTTGGTAAAAAGCGTTTTTTAGGAGTGCGAGCGTCTCGCTCGCGGCTAGATCGCGAGCGAGACGCTCGCGGGAGCGTGTCACTTTTGCGATGAGTATAAATACTCAGAAATACTAGGGCAGAGGTTTTGAGCTATTGTTGGGCA
>NZ_JAUBPE010000199.1:0-1138 GCF_036700565.1 Microcoleus pseudofavosus SVA1_A4 | reverse complement strand
TCCCAGCTCATCCGGTCTAAAAATACATATCCTTCAAAACAACTGGCTGATAGTTTGGCTCCAAACTCTACGCTTTTTCCGGCTTTTCCTCTGACTATGGGACGAATGTGGGGTTGGCTTAAACTTACTATTCTATCCTCAATACTCTGTTTATCGTTATCAAATAACCACTGTTGTTGGCGAGTAACTTCTGTGAGGACTAGCAAGGTTTTATATTGCTTTTTAGTCAGACTCTTTAGGCTCGCACCCGCATCAATTAGCTGTTCAATATGAGCGAGGTTTCTTTTGATATATTGAAGTTGTTTTTTAATTGCCTGTCTTCTTTTGTTGCGGGTGGGTCGTCTTTGTTTCGCTACTGCTAAGTAGTCTTTTCTCGCTAGATTACGGTAGGTTCTTGGTTTTTTATGGGTTTTTTCTTTGATTTGTTTATACAGGATGTCTATGATTTTTTCTGTATGAACTCTGGCTCTGTTTAATAGTCCTAAGTCGGTCGGATAACTAATATCGGCTGGGGCACAGGTTGCATCTACGATCAACTTACCGCGATTGGGTGACTCATTTTTGGCGTCCGAATCCTTTTTTTTTTCGGGTTTGATTGGCGTGGTTTCTCGCATTTTTTCAACCATCCGTTCGTTCACTTTATTGATTAGGTTGGGACTAATTCGTTGCCGAAAGTGTACTAATAGAGAGGGGTCAAATGCGAGTTCATTGCTGTAGTTTGATTGACCGATAAAGTATTGTAGATAGGGGTTTTCCCGAATTTGTTCTACTGTTTCCCGATCGCTAATTCCCAATTTTTCTTTGATAATTAATGCCCCCAACGCCATCCGAAAGGATTTAGCTGGTGCGCCCTTTTCGGTGGGGAAGTTTTGGGCATATTCTGACTCAAATTCTGACCACGGGATTAGTTGAGCCATTTTTACCCAACGGTTGTCCGCTGACAATTTAGAGCCGTTGGCTAGTTCAAAGTCTAAGGCTGGGAGGGGAGCAAGCTCAGCTTTTCTGTACACGATCGCAGGTGGTGATGCACGGCTTTTGACCTATTCTACCTGTTTATCTTGCACTTTACTCTCGAGCGCGCGATCAAATAACCCAGGCCACGTAACACGCGGGCGATATATTCAGCAAGCCCTAATTA
>NZ_JAUBPE010000198.1:0-1143 GCF_036700565.1 Microcoleus pseudofavosus SVA1_A4 | reverse complement strand
GAGCGCAGTGAGCTGGAAACTCTCATGCTGCGTTCTTAGGGGAGGGGAGAGAGGTGACTCTCGAACCTCACCCGACAAATGCTTCGACAGGATAAGCACGCGCGAGCATCATGGAACGACTCATCGCCCCAAGAGGCATCAAGACCGGAATATTCCGCTGTCTAAAATCAGGAGTCAATCCAGAATTCCCGGAACAAGGAACCCCACAAGGGGGCGTGGTAAGTCCATTACTAGCCAATATCGCTCTCAATGGGATTGAGGAAATACACCAATCAGTCCGCTATGCGGACGACATGGTAATAATTCTGAAGCCCAAAGATGACGCAGTGGCAATACTTGATAAAGTCAGCGAATTTCTGGCAGAACGAGGCATGAAAGTTAGTGAAAAGAAAACTAAGCTAACAGCTACGACAGATGGGTTTGACTTCCTCGGTTGGCATTTCAAAGTGCAGAACAACGGGAAATTTAGATGCGTTCCATCAGCGGACAATTTTAAAGCGTTCCGTCAGAAGGTAAAACACATCGTTAACAACTCGAATTATGGTGCTACTGTCAAGGCTGAGAAATTAGCCCCTGTAGTTAGAGGCTGGAGAAATTACCACCGCTACTGTAAGTTAGATGGGTCACGGTTCTCGCTGTGGTTCATCAACAATAGAGCCTTCAAGGTATTCAATAAGGAATCGAAACAGAACCGTTATACTGTCAAGAAATTGATAGAAAAAGCGTTCCCGGCGGTTCCTTACTCCGAAAACAAATTTGTCAATGTCAAAGGGGAGAAATCGCCCTACGACGGAGATATAGCTTACTGGAGTGAGCGTAACAGCAAACTTTATAACGGCGAAACCTCTAAAGCTTTAAAGCGGCAAAACCATAAATGTGGGAAATGTGGTCTAAAAATGCTAGGCGATGAAAAGGTACATCTGCATCATGTAGATGGTTGCCATAGTAATTGGAAAATAAATAACCTTCTAGCGGTTCACGAAAGCTGCCACGATTATCTCCACATGAGCAAAGGCGCAAGCCAAGAACATCGGGAGCCGGATGCGGGGAAACCAGCACGTCCGGATCGTGCGGTTCGTTTCTATGAAACTAGCCTGTATGGGTTAGGGGATTAGAGCCTTTACGCCGCCTTGGGTGCAAGCC
>NZ_JAUBPE010000017.1:0-98047 GCF_036700565.1 Microcoleus pseudofavosus SVA1_A4 | reverse complement strand
ATGCCCCATGCCCCATGCCCCATGCCCCATGCCCCATGCCCCATGCCCCATGCCCCATGCCCCATGCCCCATGCCCAATGCCCCATTCCCAATGCCCAATGCCCCATGCCCCATGCCCCATGCCCAATGCCCAATGCCCCATGCCCCATGCCCAATGCCCAATGCCCCATGCCCCATGCCCAATGCCCAATGCCCCATTCCCAATGCCCCATTCTCAAATATGTCTACTCCTTCTTTTGAATACATTTTGCCGGTCATCCGGGGAATTCAAGCGGGCCGCGAATATTACGTGTCGATGTGTCCGGTGCGTTTTTTGCCGAAATTGTTTCCCTTTGAATCTGAAGAATTGCCGCCGTCTATGCGGGCGAAACGCGCGCTTAACAAAGCTAGGATTCCCGAAATTGCTGATTATTTTGTTAAGAATCCTACAAATTATACTTGTGGGGCAATTGCTGCTTCGATTGATGCGGATATTACTTTTGAAGCAGTGGGAAATGAGGCCGAAGAACGGAAAATCGGTCGCTTGCGAGTGCCGATGGATGCTAAGTTTACTATTAATGACGGACAGCATCGGCGCGCGGCTTTTGAGATGGCTTTAAGGGAAAATCCGCAGTTGGGATATGAGACGGTGGCGCTGATTTTGTTTCTCGATATTGGGTTGGAAAAGTCGCAGCAGATGTTTGCTGATTTGAACGGTTTTCAAGTTCCTTTGGAGGCGTCGCTAAGTCTACTTTACAACCACCGGGACGATCGCGCTTTTGTGGTGAAGGCGGTTGTTAAGCAGGTTGAGGTTTTCCGGTGTTTGACTGAGATGGAGAGGGGGAGTTTGAACGGGCGATCGCACAAATTGTTTACGCTGAGTGCGATCGATCGTGCTATCATGGCTTTGCTGTCTAATATTGATGCCAGCAAACACGCGAAACCCTCTCGTTACCGCGCCACAAAAGAGGAAAAAGAGGAAGAACTCGCTCAAAAAATACAACTGGCGGTTAGTTATTGGAATGCGGTTAGCAGTTTTATTCCCGATTGGCAATTAGTTCTGCACAAGCAAGTGGTGGCGGCGGAAATGCGCCGGGATTGCGTACACTGTCACAGTGTTGTGCTTGAGAGTTTGGGGGAAGTTGGGGCGGCTTTGCGATCGGTTTTTCCTGAGAGTTGGGAGGAACGTTTGAGCCTTTTGCAGCAGGTTGATTGGTCGATTTCTAATCCTGATTGGGAGGGTGGGATTTTGTTGAAAGGGGGGATTTCTAAGTCGAGGGCGAGTGTTAGTTGGATGAGGGATTATTTGAAAAAGCGGTTGGGTTTGGAAACCGTAGATCCAGCACAGGCGGGACGCCCGTAGATCCAGCACAGGCGGGACGCCCGTGCCACCTGCGTTTGTAATTGCAGCGCCAAAATACCTCCAAAAATAGGCTAATTAAAATAGCGTCTGAATGGTTCTGCAAGAATGCCCAATATTTGGTCTAGCTGAGTAATAAAATATTCAGTCAAATCAATTTTTAACAACTGATTTTCTAGAATTAGGAATTTCCAGTTTGTACCCGTTGAAACTGCTCCATAAATTGCGGATTGTTCTTGCCCTTTGCGGGCATTAAATATTTGAGCTGCTGCCATCTGAGCCGCACACTGTCCCAATCCTATTCTAATATCGTTGTCTTTGGCTTCCACCAATGTCAAGACTGGGGCAGTCACCAATGATTGATTGCTCGATGCGCTGAGGAGAAAGTCACAAGCCCCGGTTAATCCTTTGCTCTCTTCTACGTTAAATGTGTTGCCAGAAAAATAGCCAATTTTGTTATTAAAAGTGCGCCGTATTTCGAGTAGAATGGGAGTGAGGATTAATTCCGATCGAGCTTTGTCCGTGCTGATACTTGAGGCTAAGTCTAAAGCTTCGTCAAGAGTTTGTTTGAGGCGTTCTGAAGGTGCGAGGGGGGGAATTTGGCTGAATAAGTGGGGAATGTCTTCAACGGTTAGATCCAGGATTGAGACGGCTTGGTCGATGGTTTTGAAGTCGCTGTAGGACATATTTGATTTGGGGTGGGAGATATGATTTTTTGAACCGCAGATGCACGCGGACAGTGATATAATTATCTCCTGTTTAGGCTAGAAAATTACTTTTAAGTCTGCTGACACTGCTTAAATTGTCTAGTTTCTGCGTTATGGTTGTGCCTTGTGGTGCTTAACTTTTTGTTGAAAAGAGTGTAAAATTTTAGGTGGGATTGTATTTAATCATAGCGGGAGGAGGAAATGACTACAGGAGAAGAGTCCGAAAATAAGAACTTAGCATACTATCGCCAACGTTTTGCAGCTCTTAATGTAAATAATACCCGCCAACGTGGCCAAGCTAATCATAAGCCAATATTACTATTGTCAATCATCGATCTAATTGCTCAAGGAATAATTAGGGAGAATCGAATTTATGTTTCGGACGCCTTGGTTAAAACATTTAACAAGTATTGGGAGATTTTAGGTTCTGACTCTCACAATCGTGGTTTGTACTATCCATTTTGGCATTTGGAAGGTGATGGATTCTGGCATAAAACATTGAAATCGGGATTTAACGGTTCAAAGCCTAAAACAACTAACAAGCTAAGAGAAGCTGTAGAATACGGTAGTTGGGATAATGAATTATTCGATTTACTCCAAGACCAAAATTCTAGAGCGGAATTAATAGATACACTGATTGCTAAATGGTTTTCATCAAATAGAGACGATATTGGAGAGATTTTGCAGGTCAATCAAGAGTTTGAAAATGTTAGTCACACAGAAAGAGAAATGTCGGCTACAGCCGAAGTTTCTGACGGAGAACCGAGATTTTATTTAACAAAATCTGCTGTTAGAAATGCTTTTTTCAGGAAAGCAGTAGTACATACATATGATTACAAGTGTGCATTTTGTCGATTGAAAGTTATCAGAAATCTAACTCAAAATATTGTAGATGGCTCACATATTAAGCCATTTTCAAAGTTTTATGATAATCAAATTAATAATGGGATATCATTGTGCAAAAATCATCATTGGGCTTTTGACCAGGGTTGGTTTGCTATAGATGATAATTACAGAATTATCGTCGCTAATGACTTAGAAGAGGAATCCCCCAATGCCAGATGTATGAAAGATTTTCATAGTGAAACTATTCTCCTGCCCACTTCCGACCAAGATTTACCAAGACTTGAATCGCTAGAATGGCATCGGCGGAATGTATTTAGAGCTTAATGAAGTAACTGAGGTTAAAGACATGACAGAAACAATGCAAATACCACTTTTCCCACCCCGTAGCCTTAGTGAGTTAGTGGGAGAAATCGCCAAAATAAGTAAAGAAATTAAAGAGTTATATTGTTTAGATGATATACCTTGGGTTTTAGGATATTCCGGCGGAAAAGACAGCACTACAGTAGTCCAGCTTATATGGTATGCAATAGCCGAATTACCACCTGAAAAAAGAACGAAAAAAATCTATGTAATCACAACAGATACACTTGTAGAAAACCCGATAGTTTCTACTTGGGTACGTCAGTCATTAAAACAGATGAAGTCTGCTGCTATAGAGCAACAGCTACCAATAGAACCTTATATGCTTTATCCAGATGTCAAAGATACTTTCTGGGTAAACTTGATGGGAAAAGGCTACCCAGCACCGAGACATGGATTTCGCTGGTGTACTGAACGCCTTAAAATCCTTCCTTCTAATCGGTTTGTTCGTGATATGGTGAGAATCAATGGAGAAGTAATTCTTATATTAGGTACTCGCAAAGCTGAAAGTATTAAACGCGCTGTTTCAATGGAGAAACATGAAATAGGTCGCATGAGTGACCGTCTAAATGATAAATCTAGTTCCATTAAATCTCTACTTTATCAGAGTCCTAGTCTGCCTAATTCCCTAATTTATAGTCCGATAGAAGATTGGCGAACGGATGAAGTGTGGATTTATCTAAATCAGTGGGCTAATCCTTGGGAAAATAGCAACAAAGATTTATTTACCATGTATCGAGGTGCAACAGCAGACAATGAATGTCCTTTAGTTGTCGATACTTCTACCCCTAGCTGCGGCAGTTCTCGCTTTGGCTGCTGGGTTTGCACAATGGTAAGCCAAGATAAATCTATGGAGGCAATGATTCAAAACGATGAGGAAAAAGAATGGATGCAGCCTCTCCTCGATATTCGCAACGAATTAGACATTAAAAACGATCGCCCAAAAAGAGACTTCCGACGCATCTACGGTAGAGTAGAACTGTTTGAACGCAACATGGGCGACGACACAACCTCCGTCGAACCCATCCCAGGGCCCTACACCAAATTCTGGCGAGAACACTGGCTGAGACGAGTCTTGGAAGCACAAACCCACATCCGCAAAACCGCCCCTCTAGAAATGCGCGACATCACCTTAATTACCCCAGAAGAACTTAGCGAAATCCGCCGAATTTGGCTGGAAGAAAAGCACGAATTCGACGACTCTTTACCCCGGATTTACGAAGAAGTTACCGGCGAACCTTTTGCAGATTCTCGTCCCGCCGCCGAAAGAAAACTCCTCGGTAGCGATGAATGGACTGTGATCGAAGATATTTGCAGCGAGGACAAAATGCACCTCGAATTGATGGCAAAACTCCTTGATACAGAACGCCAATACTACACAAAACCCCGACGTACTGGCATTTACGGCGATTTGGACAAATGTTTTGAAACGAGTTCGCGATCGAAGGATGAAGCAATTGGTAACGCCCACTATCAACGCAATTTAAAAACAGCGGTGGAAGCTGTTAAAGCAAATCCCGCCCTGAATATTCAGCAAGTCAAGGAGGCGATCGCCCAAACTAACAGTTCCGCAAAAAACGATACCGTTGATATTGCCAAACTTAAAGAAGAATTGGAAAGCAACAGCAATCAAGGCCGGCAGTTATCTTGGGCGGATATCAAATTTTCACCGCCAAATTCAGAAGAGGAAAAACCTAGCGATTAGCACCCGCTAACCTGCGGTTAAACCCAAACTTGTTGACAGCCAACCCGCCGAGCGATCGGATACAATAGGCTGTCAACTAACCTCATTATTACCCAACCCTCATCGTTTAAATTACAAAATTTTTACGACCATAATTAATCCTAATATTCCCCATCAGGATCTTACATACAGCATCATCGGCTGTGCAATGAGAGTACACCGGAGGACGCAAAAAGGTTTAAGAGAAAAACATTACCAAAGAGCCTTTGATGCAGAAATGATAGAATCCGGTTTAACAACAGAAATGGAGTATCCCAGAAAAATTTACGACGGTGAAGTTTGGATGGGAATCCTCTATCTAGACCATTGGGTGAATCAAGGTATTGTAGTAGAGGATAAAGCCGTGAATTATCCAATGACCGATAAAGATAAAGCTCAAATAATAGCTTACGTAGCAGCTACAGGAGCGCAAGTAGGTTTATTTATAAACTTTGGACGCAGCAAATTAGAATATCACCGCATCCTCCCACCAAAATCTGTACAAGGTTGGCAGAAACACATTCAACCATACTTGTGGACGCCGAAAACAAGTGGCAGGGGTTGGACAAGAGGAAGTTCAGGAACCTATGAAGAAACAGATGCGGAACTCCCCTTACCTCCCAGCATTAAACCTCAGAACCAGGAGGAAGATTCAACCGATGTGATTGATTGGTAGCAAGGGGGGGGAAATATTAGCAACGGATTTTGTAACGGATGTAACGGATGATTAGTGGGTGATTACCAAATCCGCTGCTAATTGCCCCCCACCAACCACCCATCCGTTAAATCCGCTGCTAACCGCCCCCCACCAACCACCCATCCGTTAAATCCGTTGCTAATCGCCCCCCACCAACCACCCATCCGTTAAATCCGTTGCTAATCGCCCCCCACCAACCACCCATCCGTTAAATCCGCTACCAAATCCCTCGCCAATAACCACCACCAACTAACAACCCATCCGTTAAATCCGCTACCAAATCCGTTGCTAACCGCCCCCCCCCACCAACCAACAACATATACATCTACAATGCAATTCCTCGAACTCGTCCTCAAAAACTTCGGCCCCTACGCAGGCACCCAAACCATCAATCTCCGCCCCGAAAAAGAAGGAAATCCCTGCCCAGTCATTTTATTTGGCGGCATGAATGGCGGCGGCAAAACCACCCTCATGGACGCCATTCGCCTCGCCCTCTACGGTAGCCGCGCCCAATGTTCCACCAGAGGCAATTTAAGCTACAGCGACTTTATCAATCAATGCGTCAACCGCCACACTCCCCCATTAGAAGAAACCCGAGTCGAACTAACATTTGAACAAGTCCAAGACGACAAGTTAACTCAATTCAAAATAGTTAGATATTGGAAAAAACCAGATATTAAAGACAACTTAAGCATTCTCATATACAGCGAAATAGTCAGCGATTGGTGGTCAGACAAAGCAATTACTAACACCTGGGACGAATACATCGAAACCCTTTTGCCAGTCGGAATATCCAACCTATTTTTGTTTGACGGCGAACAAGTAAAAGAACTCGCAGAACTCGAAACACCGCCGGAGTTTGTCGTCGGGGCGATTAAATCTCTTTTAGGTTTAGAATTAGCAGAACGCCTCGCCGTCGATTTAGAAATATTAGCCGGCCGCAAGCGGAAAGAAATTGCTGGTAAAAAAGACTTGGCTGCTTTAGAGAAAATCGAAGAAACTTTTAAGGATATTACCGAGAAGAAAGAATTAGCAACAGAAGAACAAGCTAGCTTGAAAAACGAATTAGAGAAAGCTCAAAAAAATCAGCAACAAGCATCAGACAAATTTATTTATGAAGGCGGAAAAATTGCCGCCGATCGCAGTCAACTAGACAGACAGCTAAACGACTACAGAAATCAGGCAGACAAAACCCGTCAAGCCATGATGGAATTGGCATCAAATACGCTACCACTAGCCTTAATTTCGCCCTTGCTAAGTGAAGCAAAAATTCAAGCAGAAACAGAAGCCAGCCAGCAGCAAGCAAAGATTGCCCAAAATGTTATCAAACAAAGAAGCGATCGCCTCCTCAACTATATCGCAGAAATTTCGTTAAATTCCCAACAGCTAGATAAAATTCAAGACTTCATCCGCCAAGAAAACCAAGAACTAGAACAGCAAGCAGGAACAGACGTTCCGCCCTGGATGAACGCCGACAACAACAGCATCCAGCAACTAGAAAACCTCCTTAGCTACCAAATCAAAGCCCAGCAAACTCTAGCCACGGAACAAATAGAAGAAATCAAAAACATCGAATCAGAAATTGACTTCACAGACAGACAACTCGCAGCCGCAGCTTCCCCCGAAGCCTACGAAAAACTAGAAGAAGAGGTTAGAAAAGCCCAAAAAGCAGTCGCTATCGCAGCCGCAGCCTGCGAATCAGCAAACCGCCGCGTCGATGAATTAGAGAGAGAATTAGCCAAAAACCAAAAAGAACTAGAAAACTACAGCAGCGAATACATTACTATCAGAAACAGCCAACACGTCATCGCTTCGATCGCCAAAGCCCAAGCTACCCTGAAACTCTTTAAAGAAAAACTGACTCTCAAGAAACTCAACAAACTCGAAATAGAAATTACCGACTGTTTCCGCTACCTGTTGCACAAAACCGACCTCGTACACAGAGTTGCGATCGACACTCTAACATTTAGCCTCTCCATTTACGATCCAGAAGGCAAACCGGTACCGAAACACCGACTTTCTGCCGGGGAAAAACAATTGCTGGCGATCGCCTTTTTGTGGGGATTAGCCAGAGTATCCGGGAGACAATTGCCAGTGGCGATCGACACTCCCCTAAGCCGCCTCGACTCCTCCCACAGAAACAACCTAGTCGAACGCTATTTCCCGTCAGCCAGCCACCAAGTCATCCTGCTTTCTACCGACACGGAAATTAGCAAAGTAGAATATGATAAGCTGCAAGAATTAGAGGCGATCGCCCACAGCTACCTCCTCAAATACGACTCCGCCAAACACCAAACCACTGTTGAACAAGGTTATTTTTGGTGAAATCTATGGTAAACATCTTACAAGCACAAGCCGTAAACCTCCGCGATCTTATCGATCAATTTGGCATTCAGTTAGTTGAAGATGAGCAATTTTTTCGCGAATGGCAAGATGATCTTCCCGAACTAACTGACTTAGACAAGCAACTTTTAGACAAAGTAAAAGTAGGTTACATCAACTTGCTAAACTACCCGCCTTTGCTAGAAAATGTGATTCGGATGGCTGTACTAGATCCGATGCTTTTTATCGGAGATTTTTACTTAGCCCCATTTTATGTAAAAGCAGAAACATCTGTAGAAATTGTCAGCGAAGATGAGGGAACTATCATCCGAGGAAAGATGGATACCTTAGTATTAAAAGACCAATTCTGGGTGATGGTTATCGAATCCAAAAAAGCTGGATTTTCTATTGAAGAAGGACTTGCACAAATCCTTGCTTATATGCTATGTAACCCTAACCCAAATAAACCCAGCTATGGTCTTATTAATGCTGGAGGAAGCTTCATATTTGTTAAATTGGTGAAGGCAGAAGTACCCTTATATGCTTTGTCTGACCCCTTTGATATTCGCAGACGGGGTAATGACTTGTACACTGTTCTCAAAATTATGAAGCGTTTGAGTCAATTAGTAATCTTACCAACACAGGGTTAAAAATATGGAACCACCAGTCGATCGCATCCGCCTTTCCCAAACAGGCAAAGACCAACTATCAAAACTGAAACGATCGACCAAAATCGATCAGTGGAATATTCTATGCAGGTGGGGATTTTGCCGATCGCTCGCCGAGCCCAGCATCCCATCCCCAGTACCAATTCCCAGCGACAGCAACGTCGAATTAAGCTGGGATGTCTTCGGCGGCGACATGGCCGATATCTTGATAATCGCCCTCAAGCAGCGCTGTCACCAAGATAATTTAGGCACAGAAAAAGAAACTCTAGCCAAACAATTTCGCCTGCACTTGCACCGAGGGATTGGTTATTTAGCGGGCGATCCGAATATTAAGAAAATCGAAGACTTGGTGGCGATCGCTTTATCGCCTGAAAAATTAAGAAATTAACTGATTGTTGACAGTTGACAGTTGACAGTTGACAGTTGACAGTTGACAGTTGACAGTTGACAGTTGTTATTGGTTATTAGCAGGCCCAAGCGAGCAACAAATAAATAACAAATAACCAATAACCAATAACCAATGACTTCTTATTTCAGTAAAAGCGGGAAAAAATGACCTACTGGCCCTTGGCCTTCCCCAATATCCAAAGCATATTTGAGAGCATTAGTAACATAATCCTTAGCCAATGTTACCGCTGTAAACAAATCTTTCTCCAAAGCCAAATTAGCAGCGATCGCAGCACTCAAAGTACAACCAGTCCCGTGAGTATTCCCAGTGTCAACATTTTCAGTCTTCAACACAGCCAACCGCGTACCGTCAAACCAAACATCAATCCCCCGCAAATCCCCCTTCATCCCGCCGCCCTTTACCAAAACAGCTTTCGCACCCAAACTGTGAATTCTCTCCGCCGCCTTTTGCATATCGTCAACAGAATCAATCTCCAAACCGCTCAAAATAGTCGCCTCAAAGCGATTCGGAGTCACGACAGCAGCCATTGGAATCAAAACATCCTGCAAAAATGCGATCGCCCCCTCATCAATCAATCGATCGCCCGATCGTGAAACCATCACCGGATCGACAACCAAATTCCCTATTCCCAAAGCCTCAACCTGTGAAGCCACCGCCACCATAATTTCCCGATTCAGCAGCATCCCAGTCTTCACAGCATCCACCCCAATATCCCCAACCACCGCCTCAATTTGAGCCGCCACAGCCTCCGCAGACAAAGCATCAACTCGCATCACCCCCAAAGTATTTTGAGCCGTCACGCAAGTCAAAGCACTTGTACCGTGCACGCAGTGAAACGCAAAAGTCCGCAAATCCGCCTGAATTCCGGCCCCGCCACCACTGTCAGATCCAGCCACAGTCAAAGCCACAGGAATCCTCGATTTAATCATCTTTTTTCAACCGCAGATAAACACAGACACATCCCAATAATATCTGGGTTCCCCGTGGCACTGGCGTCCCGCCTGTGCTTCCGAAGGGGTTAAAATTCCCAAACAAAATTAGCTATGATTAAACCAATTGTAAAGAATTATTGCAAACAACCGTGAAACTCACCCGCATCGACCTCAACTCTTGGATCTTCCACATCGCAGGTCAAACCATCCTCGTCGATCCCTGGCTGGTCGATCCCCTCGTATTTTACGGTCAACCCTGGCTGTTCACCGCCTACCACAACACCCCCGTCGCCTTCACTCCCAGCACCTTACCGCCGATCGACCTCATCCTGATTTCCCAAGGATTAGACGACCACTGCCACAGACCGACACTCAAACAGCTTGATCGCGCAATTCCCGCGATCGCCTCACCCACCGCCGCCAAAGTCCTCAGCAGTTTAGGCTACACTAATATCACATCTTTAGCAAATTGGCAAGAGTTAAATTTTAAAGAAAAGTTACAAATAACCGCCGTACCCGGAGCCGAAATCGGGCCGGGACAAGAAGAAAACGGCTATTTGCTCAAAGATTTAAGCAGCGGCGAGACACTTTATTACGAACCGCACTTACCGCCATTAGACAAAGTAAAACAGAAAATAGACACAGTAGACGTAGCGATCGCCCCAGTCATCGGTCAAATCTTCCCATTCCTCGGACAAGTCATTATCGGCCCTTCGGAAGCCCTGAAGCTTGCCCAAACCGTAAAGCCTAGGTTTTTCGTGCCGACAGCGGCGGGAGACATCCGAGCCACAGGCATTTTACCAATGTTAGTGCGATCGGTCGGCAGCATCCCAGAATTTCGCGATTTACTAGCAAAATCGGGACTCTCCACCCAACTCCTCGAACCCGAACCAGGTCAAACCCTGGAAATTTTAGATTTTAGATTTTAGATTTTCGATTGGAGATGTTCGATTTGAGATTTTCGCTTTTCTAGATTGGAGATTTTCGATTTTTTAGATTGGAGATTGGAGATTGGAGATTCAATCCAAAATCCAAAATCCAAAATCTAAAATCTAAAATCTAAAATCATCTCGGCGGGCGACGGTTGCGCAAAAACTCAGGAATATCCAATCCCAAATCCTGCGGCGGTTTCGCTTTCGGATCGGGCGTTTGTTGAGCAGGAGTCGTCGGCACAGTTGCAGCCCGCCAAGGAGCATTAACATTTTGCGTCCGCCCCGGAGCCGGAGGCGACGGAACTTCCCCCGAAAAACCAGTAGCGATCACAGTAATCTTAATTTCGCCCTGAAGCCGCTCGTCAATCACCGCTCCAAAAATAATATTGGCATTCGGATCGACAACCTCGTAAATCGTCTCAGCCGCCGCATTCACCTCGTGCAGCGTCATGTCAGTACCGCCAGTGATGTTAAACACCACACCTCTAGCGCCCTCAATAGACGAAGCTTCCAGCAGAGGCGAAGAAATAGCCTGCATCGCAGCCTCCCTAGCCCGCGACTTGCCAGAACCCACGCCGATGCCCATCAAAGCCGAACCCGCATCTGCCATTACTGCCCGCACGTCAGCAAAGTCAACATTCACCAAACCGGGAATAGTAATAATGTCAGAAATACCCTGAACCCCTTGGCGCAGGATATCGTCAGCAACTCGGAAAGCTTCTTGCACCGGCATTTGTTCCGAAATCACAGACAGCAGCTTGTCGTTAGGAATTACGATCAGCGTATCCACCCGGGTTTGCAAAGCCGCAATCCCTTCCTCAGCTTGGCTGGTGCGCCGCCGTCCCTCAAACGTGAAAGGCCGCGTCACTATGCCCACAGTCAAGGCGCCCATTTCCTTAGCCACCTCAGCCACGATCGGAGCCGCGCCCGTGCCCGTACCGCCGCCCATGCCGGCCGTGATAAATACCAAATCCGCGTGATTCAGAGCATTAGCAACCTCGTCGCGAGATTCCTCCGCTGCCTTTTGACCGATCGCCGGATTGCCGCCCGCGCCCAAACCGCGCGTCAACTTCTGTCCGACTTGCAAGCGTTTCGGAGCATTTGAGAGAACCAGAGCTTGGGAATCTGTATTCACGCACCAAAACTCGACACCAGAAACCTCGCTAGCAATCATCCGGTTAACGGCGTTGCCCCCACCACCGCCGACGCCAATTACTTTGATTTTGGCAGCACTGCTGGGCATTATGTCTTTGGGATTGACCATAGGATCGATATCAATACTATCTACATTTACATAACCAGACTTGCGTCTAAAGGGATTGGCGGAATCTGCAGCCACCGGAAAATTTTTTACTTCTTCCGAAGGGGGACTGTCTTGATCAGACCCCTGTCTATTATTAAGCTTCATTAGAGTCGGGGATAGTAGATTAGAGCTTGTTAACTAAACGCCAATTCACAATCAACTATAGGCTAAGTTGCGCGAAAAACTAACACTGGTCGATGCTTAATGTTAGCAATCTCGGATTTTGTCGGCTTCGCTAGCTCAGACCTCGCTTGACGCCATCAAGGTGCTTGGCCCCATCAAGGCACTTGTACGCAAGGCACAAGGAAAAAAAGGGATACGAGCCCTTCCCCAATCGGTATTGAAAGAAAAATCTGATTGTTTTTTCCAGACGGGGAGGGGTATCAAAAAACTCTCCTTATTTCAAGCCCTGCGTATCGATCCCGATCGGCAAAAATTCTGCCTGTCGATCGATCCCTTCTACCTTCTGTTGACAGAGGATCAATTCTGGGCGCGAGTGGGTGCGGGAGTGGAACTCTCCAAACTGGGGGGGAGTTCGGGCAAATGGACGATCGGCGAAGCAGGATTTTTCAAGTCAATGTAGGCTATTTTGCTTGAAGAAAGCTGTTTTGGCAATTGTCGCATTCGGTCTAAAACCTTAAGTTGCTCCGCAGTCGTGGAACTGTACGGCCCTAAGTGTACGGTACCGATCTCTGTTTTCAAGATCAAGTTGTTCGGGTTTTGCCAATCTATTTCAAACACTTTCACCGCCAGACCGCTGAGTCCTTGGTAAAACTTCGGCCAAGAGGCGCGATACAGTTCCAAAGGCCCGATGACTTTTAAAGTTGGCAAAGAACGCTGAGGCTGCGTTCCTCGAGCGCTGCCGGGCCCGATCGAACTATTCTGCGATCGCACAGCAGTATAGCTCTCCGACGGCATCCAACCTCCGCGAGCGTCCAGCCACCCCACTTTTTCCTTGTCGCTGTTCGATCTCAACACCGCAGTAGGCTGAGCTACCGCCACCGGCAGCCGTTCTGCCACTTCTACAGTCAAACTCGGCGGAAACAAGTTGCGAGTCACCTTCGCTTTGGCGATCGGCCCCGTTGACTCCAGCTTTTCGGCCAGCGCCTGCGGTTGAATCCCCCACAGCGACTGCGGGTAAGACAGCGGCACCAAAGACCGCACCGCCTTGTCCGACAGCCACTGATTGCCCTCCACCTTCACTTGTTCCGATCGGGCAATCAACCAAGCCGGCTGGGCAATCCACCACAGCAAACCCCCGGCCATTGCGCTCGCTGCCAGCATTTGCCACACCACAGCAGCCGATCGAGCGCGACGGAGCCGCCGCAACTCTTGGCGCCTGCGCCCTAACTCTGTTTGAGAAACCGCTC
Source organism: Microcoleus pseudofavosus SVA1_A4 (assembly GCF_036700565.1). NCBI lineage: Bacteria > Bacillati > Cyanobacteriota > Cyanophyceae > Oscillatoriales > Microcoleaceae > Microcoleus > Microcoleus pseudofavosus. Next base: position 84,439 of record NZ_JAUBPE010000017.1, on the reverse strand, counting down.
CAAAACTAGCCATCTACCTCTTGACAATTTAGTAATTAAGGATTAGCAAAAATTCAAAACTGTTTAATTTCTCTCTCTAGCAGCCCCGTTCACCCTACCATTTAACCAGATCCCCGCAAATTTACCCATAAGGAGTGCCAATATCAGTAAAATCACCGATCCAGCTAGGTAATTAAAAATTCTTAATTAAAAATTCCCAATTCCAGCGCCGTCGGACCCATTCGCAGATAAAGGTTCTTTGGGTATTTAGGGCATTACCCCACAGGGCAAAAGGTGACAAATCAAACTAAACTCAACCAAAGAAAGTTTAGACTTTCGATTAACTTTTTAACTTTTAGTCGGCTTGAATTGTGATCGCACTCGAATTAGACAGATTCTATAAAGCCTGCAACCCGAGCAAGACCCTTGTCGCTGGAGACCCAGGAGATTATCAATACTACATTGATTTTGGTTCCGTGCGCGGCGGCAAAATCATTGAATCTTTACAGCGAACCATTACCCGGATCTCGCCCGACCAGCCAACCTGTCAGCTATTTACAGGACATATCGGCTGCGGCAAATCTACGGAATTGTTTCGACTCAAAGCTGAGCTAGAGCAAGATGGTTTTTGCGTCGTCTACTTCGAGTCTTCCCAAGACTTAGACATGGGGGATGTAGACATCAGCGATATTTTGCTGAGCATTGCGCGCCAAGTCAGCGAAACTATGGAAGCGGCCAAAATCAAACTCAGACCTAGCTATTTTACAAATCTGTTTGCAGAAGTGGCAGAATTTTTGCAGACTCCCATAGATTTGTCAGGGGAAGCGGAGTTATCTATAGGCATTGCTAAAGTTACTGCTAAAACTAAAGACTCTCCCAAATTGCGATCGCAACTCAGGCAATATCTCGAACCCCGCACCAACAGCATCTTGCAGTCTATCAACGAAGAACTGCTCGACAAAGCTAACGCCGAACTCAAGCACCAAGGGAAAAAAGGGCTCGCAGTCATCGTTGACAATCTCGACCGCCTCGACGCCTCCCTCAAACCCAGCGGGCGCACCCAGCCAGAATACCTGTTTTTAGACCGCGGCGAACAGTTGAAAAAACTCAATTGTCACGTCGTCTACACGATTCCCCTAACTTTGATTTTTTCCAACGACTTCGGCCGCCTCGCCAGTCGATTTGGAGTCAAACCCAAGGTGATGCCGATGGTACCGGTGCAAATGCGCTCGGGCGACGACCACTCCGAAGGAATGGCACTGCTGCGGCAGTTAGTATTAGCTAGAGCTTTCCCCACAGTTGCTCCCCTTCAACGCATCGATTTGATTTCCAAAGTGTTTGACTCTCCCGAAACTTTAGACAGGCTCTGCCGGATTAGCGGCGGTCACGTTCGCAATCTACTGATGCTTTTGTATAGCTGTTTGCAGCACGAAGACCCCCCCTTCTCTCGCGAATGTCTCGAAAACGTCATTCAAGAATATCGCGATGACCTTTTAGGAGCCATCAATGACACGGAATGGGAACTGCTGTTTCAAGTCGTAAAACGACAAAGTGTAACCGGCGAAGAAGAGTCTCAAATCTTGTTGCGAAGTATGTTTGTCTTTGAATACCGCGATCGAGAAGGTCGCTGGTTTGGCATCAATCCAGCCCTAGCAGAAACCAGAAAATATAAGGAGTGGCTGCAGTGCCACGAACAAAAATAGTTGGGATTTTTGATATTGCTTCGCGACTCCCCAAGCTTTTCGCGACGAGTGAATTAGAAACTATTTAACACCATTTCCCAAAAATAATGCAACTGTAGGCGAGTTCCAAACCACGAGCTTCATCACTCATTCCCAATTCTTTAATCGAAAATCGAAAATCTAAAATCGAAAATGATAGAATTTCTAATTCACCGCTGACAACTCCGAACTCTTACAATCGAATACAGCACGCAGTCAGCGGTTTTTGCCGCTGGCTGATTTCTTTTGAATGCTGGCTGCACGCCGCGAATGTTATTGCCGTAAAAGTTTGCCACCACCAAGGACTTTCCCCTATCTCAACTTTCATATCTGCAATGCCAGACCCCCTATGTTGGTTTTTATCTGTTGCTCTTAGCATGAACTAATCCCATCCCGGACGACAATTTTTTTGGCTTTTTTGCTGAATGCCTGCTACAGATAGATCCGAGTTCTTTACTAATAGCTAGCCGCCGCTATTATCCATAAATTTAGGGGTCGGCTATTTAGGCATTTAGCCATTTATCTGTAGCTGAGTAAAAAATTTCTTAGGCGGGCTTGAATTTTTACTGTCAAGTCTCGCATTCTCTGAGATTGAGAGGTATGATGTCTTTAGATTGAACCTAATGACTGTGTAAGTATTCATAGGAGAAGTACGAAAAACTACGTATTCCTACAGATATAAAGCGCCCGACAGAAACTGGTATCCCTAAGTAGATACGGTTTCAGTCACGATCGGCGATCGTTAAGTAATTGATTTCTGCAAAAGGGGTGCACGCATGACCGATCTGCTAAAAGTACAAGAAACTGCCAGCTACAACGAGCGATCGCTCAAAACTCTGGTAAGATCCATCGCGATGTCTCAACAGCAATTCTCGCTAATTTTAGTGCGCTGCAATTACGAGCAGTTGCGACAGCACTGGGCACAGCGGCTGCGAGAAATCTCCTCAGTTCCAATTCAAGATATCCTCCTGTCGGCATCCGTCAAAACCCTTTACACTACCCTACAGGCAAACACGATCCCGATCGAGTCTTCGGCTGTCGGTTCCGCCTCGGCTTTGATGGTATTCGGTTTAGAAACAGTAGTAGCGATCGACGAACTGATGGCCTCTACCAATCAAGTGCGAGACGAATTTCGCAAAAATTTTTCCTGCCCGGTGATTTTGTGGGTAACAGATGACATCGTGACCAAAATGATTCGTCTGGCCCCGGATTTCAAAAGTTGGGCCGCCGCCACAATTAAATTTGAAATGGCCGTTGACGAATTAATTAATTTCCTGACTGGACGGGCCGATACTATATTTAAAGTAGGCGAACTAAATCAAGAACTCGGCAGCAGCACCGCCGGCACCCTCGCTAGTTTTGTCACCCGCGAAACCGACTGGGAAAAACGCGCCCAAGAGTGCGAAATCAGCCCCTCTGAACGCTTTCTCACCTTTAACTCTGGGCCCCAAAACGGACGACAATCAGATGTCCGCTCCTATTCGCCCTTGAGTCCGGGTAATACCCTCGATTTGGCGATCGGCTCTTTGTCGCGCCGAGAATTAGAATTAGCTTTAAGAGATTTACAAAATCGCGGTCAAGAATTAGAACCCGCCCTCAAAGCCAGCCTGCAATTCGTTCTCGGTCGAGATTACTATGTCAGCGACCAAACCGAAACTGCCTTAATTCACTACCAAGAAAGCTTAGTATTTTGGCAGCAGCAAACCGGCAACTGGGAACTCGCAAACTGGGAACATTCCGAAAACCGATCGACCGTCTCCTCCTCCTTGTCGAATCCTGTCCCCAACATCCTATTTTTAGAGAGAGAAGGCATAGTGCTGTTTCACATAGCCCTGTGTCACCGCTTGCAAGCCGCCAGAAATCCGGTAGCCAACCGCCACCACTGGGAACAAGCTTGGATGAGCCTGGAACAATCTAGAAACGCTTTCTCCCTTGCCGAGCGCCCTGAATTGGTAGCTGAGGTGACAGCACACCTCGGACAAGTGCTGCAACGCTTGAAAGCTTGGGGAGAGTTGCAAGCATTAGCTGAAAATTCTTTGCAGTTGCACTTCACTTACGGTACTGCCAGCCAACTAGCTCAAGATTACGGCTTTTTGGCTGAAGTTGCCCTGCAACAGTCGAGGTGGAGTCAAGCCCGCCAACTAGCAGAGTTGGCTTTGGCGATTTTAGATCAAACGCCTAACGATTTGAGATTGCTGATTGAAGATTTGAGATTGGGGTTTGAGGGAAATTATCCTGAATTTGTGGGAACTAACGAGTCAAGTAACGATCCAAAATCTAAAATCCAACATCCCAAATCCGACAGAAGTTCGTATCTTTTACTGTTAGCTCGAAGTTTGCGGGAGCTAGGCCAGTGGGAAGCAGCGGTTCATTCTTTGGAGTTGGCTCAAGCTCAAAGCGAGCCGAAGTACGACCCCCGACTTTACATCGATATTTTGACGGAACTGCAAGCGGTTTATTTCGAGCAGGGAGAGTATCTCAAAGCTTTTCGGATCAAAAAAACCCAGCGTTCGATCGAATATCAATACGGATTTAGAGCTTTTATCGGAGCCAGCCAATTGCAGCAGCAGCGACAAGCCGTCAATCCTTCCAGTCCCTCAGCTCAAAATCAAGCCGCCATCGCAGCGGAAATGACAGCTTACTCGCGCCAAACAGATATCAATAGGTTGCTAGAAAGAATTAGCAGGGACGACCATAAATTAACTATTATTCACGGGCCCAGCGGAGTCGGGAAAAGTTCTTTAGTCAATGCCGGCTTAGTACCTGCTTTGAAAAATATTACTCCGGGCGCGCGGGATACATTGCCCGTAGTCGTCAAAGTTTACACCGACTGGCTGGTGGAGTTAGAAAATGCTTTGAACAGCGCGCTGTACGACAAACAAGCCGAAGAGGAAAGTAAATTTATCTCGAAAGGACTACAGGAAATCCACAAAAAAAGTTGCTCGGTTATTCCTGCTCGCAGCTCGGAAGTCTCTTCTTTTATTATAGAACAGTTGCGCGAAAATGCCACAAATAATTTGTTGACTGTGCTGATTTTCGATCAATTTGAAGAGTTTTTCTTTGTTTCGACTTCGGTGGCACAAAGACAACTTTTTTATAAATTTTTGCGCTTGTTTTTGAATGTGCCTTATGTTAAGGTAATTCTGTGTTTGCGCGAAGATTATTTACACTATTTACTGGATTGCGATCGCTTCCCAAATCTTGACGCTATTAACAATAATATTCTCGACAAAAGTATCCGCTACCAACTCCGCAGTTTTTCGATGAAAGATGCGCGGGCTGTCATCGGACACTTAACGGAACGGGCGGAATTTTATTTAGAGCCGGCACTGATTGATGCTTTCGTGGAAGATTTAGCAGACGAACTGCAAGAAGTGCGGCCGATCGAATTGCAGGTAGTGGGAGCGCAACTGCAAGAAGAAGGTATTACCAGTTTAGCACAGTACCAGCAATTAGGCGACAATCCCAAAGCAGAATTAGTGAAGCGATCGCTCGAAGGAGTCATCTCTGACTGCGGCCCGGTTAACGAAGATGCAGCTTGGAAAATCTTGTTTTCCCTGACAGATGAAAGAGGCGTTCGGCTGATTAAAACCAAGCACGAACTCTCGTTAGTTACAGGCCAGCAGCCAGCCGATGAGGGCGAAACCGAATTATCGGCGATCGGCAGAAACCGAATTTCCCTACAGCGACAGTTCGCAAAAGACCCAGAAAGCGGACAAAAGAAAACCGACAACCTCGACTTAATTTTAGACATTTTAGTCGGTCACGGTTTGCTATTTCTGCTGCGTGAAGCCCCCGAAGACCGCTATCAATTGGTACACGACTATTTAGTGCGGCCGATCCGCCAAAGATTCGGCTTAGAAGCCAGACTGCACAAAGCAGAAGCGGACAAAAAAATGAGTCAAGCACAGCTCTACCGAGCCAATACTTTTCTCAAACAACTGCTGGGATTAGCAGTAATCGGCGTACTGCTGCTCACCAGTTCCACGATCGCCGCCGTAAACTTTTGGTGGCGCGCTGTCGGTCAAAAACAGCTAGCTGTCGCTCAAACTCAGCGAGCCGAAATTAGTACCCTCACAGCAGCTTCAGAAGCACTATATTTCTCAAACAACAAATTTGACGCCATGATGGAAAGTTTGAGAGCGGGTAAAAAGTGGAGACAGCTCGAACACTCCAAAGAAATACACACCCTCAAGGACACGGAAATTCTGATTTCTGCCGCCCTCCAGCAGGCTGTTTATGGCGTCAAAGAACGCAACCGCTTGGAGGGACACGGCGACGTAGTTTGGGGTCTGGGTTTCAGTCCTGACGGCGAAACAATAGCTTCTTCGAGCGTAGATAAAACCGTCAAACTTTGGCGGCGCGACGGCAGTTTGCTGGCAACTTTCAAAGGCCACACTAACAGCGTCGCCTGCGTCGCGTTCAGTCCCGATAACAAAACCATCGCCTCGGCAAGTTTAGATAAAACTGTCAAAATTTGGCAAACAGACGGCAGTTTGCTTGCAACTTTAACAGGCCACACTAACAGCGTTACCAGCGTTGCTTTTAGCCCCGACGGTCAAACGATCGCCAGCGCATCTACAGACAAAACTATCAAACTTTGGAAAACCGACGGCACTCTGCTGCGGACGATCGAACAATTTGCTCCCGTAAATTGGCTCAGCTTCAGCCGCGACGGCAAAATAATCGCTGTGGCGAGCGATGACGGTAGTGTGAAACTGTGGAGTTCTGACGGTAAGTTAATCGCTAATTTGTGGCACAGCGAAAACAGACAACCCTCGAAAATTTACACCGTCAGTTTCTCCCCCGACGGTGAAACGATCGCCAGTGGGGGTGAAGACACAACGGTGAAAATCTGGAGCATCGCTGCACTCAAACACCCAGCAACAGAAAATTCAACACGAGCAAAAAAAGGTGAACTGCTAACAACTTTGCGGGGACACAGCAAATGGGTATTTGGTGTCAGTTTCTCCCCCGACGGTCAAACACTTGCTTCTGGAAGTGCAGACGGGACTGTCAAACTCTGGAGTCTGGCTGGTGTTGGCGACAAACGCCCAACGGATGCTAGCAATATTAAACCGGAGAGCCGCTTGCTGAGAACTTTTGAGGGACACGCCGATCGAGTTACTCAGGTGAGTTTTAGCCCGGATGGCAAAACCCTGGCTTCGGCAAGTTTTGACAAAACACTCAGGCTGTGGCGGCTCGATGACGTGCCGCTCAAAACCCTCGACGGACACCAAAACCGGGTGCAAAGCGTTACTTTCAGCCCCGACGGCCAAAGGCTGGCTTCTGCTTCTACGGACAAAACTATCAAACTCTGGAGCCGCACGGGAGTTTTGCTGGAGACTTTGGAAGGACACACTCAGAGAGTCTCCAGCGTCAGTTTCAGCCCCGACGGCCAGCTACTTGCTTCTGGGAGTTACGACAAAACGGTGAAAGTTTGGAGTTTGAAAGAAGATGGCATGAGTAATATTCTGCCTTGTCCTTCGGCTCCCCTGTTCCCGTGTTCGCCTTCTGTGCTGTTGACTCTAGACGGCCACGCCGACAGCGTGATGAGCGTGAGTTTTAGCCCCGACAGCGAGATTGTCGCTTCGGCGAGCAAGGACAAGACTGTTAAACTGTGGACGAGAAACGGCAGGTTGATTAAGACTTTGACTGGGCACAAAGGCTGGGTGACTGGGGTGACTTTCAGTCCCGACGGAGAAATGCTGGCTTCTGCAAGCGATGACGGTACTCTCAAACTCTGGAATCGGGACGGTCGTTTGCTGAGAACTTTTGAAGGCGCTCACAACAGTTTTGTGTTGGGGGTTGCTTTTAGCCCTGACGGCAAAATGCTGGCTTCGGCGGGTTACGACAATGCGGTGAAATTGTGGAAGGTGGACGGGACTTTGGTGGCGACGCTGCTGAAGGGTTCTAGCGACAGCGTGACTAGCGTTGCTTTTAGCCCGGATGGTTTGTTGGTTGCTTCGGGCAGTTATGACCATAAGGTGAAGCTGTGGAGTCGCAGCGGGACTTTGCTGAAAACTTTGACTGGTCACAAGGATAGTGTGATGAGCGTGAGTTTTAGCCCGGATGGGAAGGTTCTGGCTTCTGCGGGTCGGGATAATCGGGTGATTTTGTGGAATTTGGATCTTGATGATTTGCTGGTGAGGGGCTGCGATTGGGTGGGGGATTATTTGAGGACTAATCCTAATGTGAGCGATCGCGATCGGCGTCTCTGCGAGGGGGTGGGGGCAAAACCTCAGTTTTAGTCATTTGCTCCTTTCATTTTTTCTTGGGATACAGTTGAAAAAAGCTCAGTTTTTTCATGATTTTTTACTCTTTTGCTTCGGGTAACATTAGTAGTAAATCATCACAACAATCGCTGTTTTTTTGGTAGAGTTCGCATATCTCTCTTGCTGAGTCACCATCAAAAATACAACTTCGCTCTTCAGCCATAGCTGCTAAGTTAAACATTCTGCGTTCTTCTGCTGACCATCCAATGTCCATCCATTTCTCCCAAGACCAACCCCTTGAATCAAGTTCTTCTAAGTTAATGGAGCGAGCTGGTATTGCCATAGGAGTTTTGAAAGGTGATGGGTCGAGCAGTCGGGATTTTTCTTGAGCAAACATTTCTTTCCCGAAATCGCTGAAACGGTCTAAATGTTTTTCAATTTTGGCAACTAGGGTTCGCACTTCGCCAAATTGTTCAAAAGTCCACAGCACGTTAGCTAACTGATAGAGAATGACAGGATTGGATGGATCGTACTTCAAAGCCTCTCGATATAGGGGCAGTACTTTGTTGAACTTTCCATACCCAAACCAGAGGCGATTCGCTTCATCAAATAACCGCTTTGCATCTGGGAACATTAGTTCTAGATACCCAAAATAATTGTCGTTTTCTTGATTGAGTTTGCGTTTTTCTATTTTTGAGTTACGAGTGATAAACGGAAAACTTCGCTCTTCAGCCAGGGCCGCTAAGTTAAACATTCTGCGCTGTTTTGCTGCTGATGAAATACTCATCCATTGTTTGTGAGATAAACCCATTGAATTAAGTTCTTCTAAGTCAATGGAGCAAGCTGGTATTGGCATAGGAGTTTTGAAAGGTGATGGAGAAAGCAGTCGGGCTTTTTCTCGAGCAAACATTTTTTTGCCAAAATCGCTGAGACGGTCTAAATGTTTTTCAATTTTCGCAACTAGGATTCGCACTTCGTCAAATTGTTCAAAAGCCCACAGCACATTCGCTAACTGATAGAGAATGACGGAATTGGACGGATCGTACTTTAAAGCCTCTCTATACAGTGGCAATACTTTGTTAAACTTTCCTTGCGAAAACCACAGACGATTCGCTTCATCAAATAACCGCTTTGCTTCTATGTGATTCATGTCGCTCAACTTCCTCTTTGACTTTGGCAACAATGTGAATTATGGTCTCGGACTAATGTCTTGATGGTAAGGTCTTAAGTAAGTTTGAAATATTGAATTTACTTGCTCTTGAAGACCTTGATTTATCCTGTCTGCACCCTTAAAGCTTTTGGGGAACCCTTCGGCTACGCTCAGGGCATCGCCCGTCCCTACAGGTTTTTGATTGCGGTGCAATATCCGGGATCGATACTCACCCCGTCAGGAAATCGAGCTCTTGTTTAACGATGGTTTGCAGACCGATCGCGATCGCGCCCTCTACAATTAATTATCGGCCCTTTCCCTGATCGCAAACTTTCTTCCCCGAACCCTTCCCCTTGCTCTCGGCTTCCTGTAAAGTAAATAATTGTAAAGAAATATGAGTTTTCTCTTATCCTCTGGTTAAGACCGCCAGCTAGCATTCACAATTAAGACCCGGATTATAAGTTCCTATGTCACAGCTTTTCCCGCGAAGATTTCTAGCATCTGCTGCCGCATTTTTTCTGGCTTTGTCGGTGTGGACGATCGCACCTGCAGCCCACGCTTTCAACAATCCCGATTTATTGCCGTCAACTCAGACGCCGATCATTGACTTAGCTAAAGCCCTTACGGATATTGAAGAAGAAAGTTTGGCAAAAAATTTAAAGGCTTTTGAAGCCGAAACTGGCTGGAAACTGCGAGTGCTGACTCAGTACGATCGCACGCCCGGTTTAGCTGTCAAAAGTTATTGGGGACTAGATAACAAGAGCGTGTTGCTAGTTGCTGACCCCCGAGGGGGAAATTTGCTCAATTTTAATGTGGGCGACTCGCTGTATCCGCTGCTGCCCCGAACTTTTTGGGTGGAACTGCAAACCCGCTACGGCAATCAATTTTTTGTGCGGGACAATGGCGAAGATCGAGCGATTATTGAATCTTTGGAGTCGATCGAAGGCTGTTTGCGTCAGGGCGGGTGCCGCGTGGTTCCGGGTTTGCCGAGGGAACAGTGGGTTCTGACGTTAATTACGTCGGTGGTTGGCGGCGTCATCTGCGGGTTTGCTGCTCAGCCGCGGAAACCGGGACAGGTTGTGGCTTGGCAGTGGGCGCTGATTTTTTCGCCGCTGTGGGGCATTCTGTTTTTCGCTTTCGGACTTGGGCCCGTGGTGACTCGAACTTCTGACTGGTTGCCAGTTGTTCGGAATGTGTCCGGTTTTGCGATCGGAGCTTTGGTGGCATTCCTAACTCCGGTGCTGGGTAAGTCTTCTTCGTCGGAAACTTAGTTGTCACTTGTCAGTTGGCAGTTGCCAGTGGGCAGTCGGCAGTCGGCAGTCGGCAGTGGGCTATCAACTGACAACTATCAACTCTCAACTATCAACTGACAACTATCAACTGCCAACTGACCAAAAGCTGGTAAGCTGATACCTGACAACTCACAGGCGACAGCTATCCAACAAATGGAATGGCACGTAAGCGATGCCCAGAGTCTGGGATTAATCGATAACGAAATTGGCGACCACGGTTTTTCTGCGGCGGAGTACGAAATAGTCCGCCGCGTGATCTATGCGACTGCTGATTTTGAGTACAAGTCTTTAATTAGTTTTTCCGATCAGGCTTTGCAAGCCGGGGCGGCCGCTTTGGCTGCTCGGACTACGATCGTGGTAGATGTGCCGATGGTGCAGGTGGGCATTACGCCCTTGATCCAAAGTACCTTTGCGAATCCGGTTTACTGTTCGATGGAGGCTTTGACGCGCCCTCAAAAGGAAAGGACGCGGGCTGCTTGGGGGATTGAAACTTTGGCAAGACGCTATCCTGAAGGGATTTTTGTGGTGGGCCAGGCTCAAACTGCTTTGTCGGCGATCGTAGATTTGATTGAATCTGAGGAAATTCGGCCGGCTTTGGTGATTGGGACTCCTTCTGGGTTTGTGGGGGTTGACGTGGCTAAGTCGCGGCTGCACGATTCGATGGTTCCTCACATTCGGATTGAGGGGCGCAAGGGTTCTGCGGTGGTGGCTGTGGCTATTGTTAACGGGTTGGTGGATTTGGCTTGGCAGGCTTACGGCCAAGAGGGGAACAGTTGATGATTTTGTGTGCTGCTGGCGCGGATGGGTGAGTATAAAAAATCGGGTGGTAAGAAAGTGGCTGAATCTGTCTCTGAGCAAGGCTTTGATTGCCACTTTCAGGCATCGGTAAGTCCCTAATTGAAGAGTGAATGAGCCAACAGCGCCGCTTGAGTTCGATCGCGCAAATTCAAGCGGCTTAAAATATTCGTTACATAGTTCTTTACCGTATTTTCCGACAAAAATAAGGTTTGAGCAATCTCTCGATTGTTCGCGCCCGAAGCTATTAAACGCAACACTTCTAATTCTCTGGGCGTGAGTTGCTCTAATTCTGGCGGAGAAACAACCGTCGGATTAGTTACAGCAGGAGTCATCAGGGCTTTCTCAAACAATCCGGGACCGAGTTGCGTGTGTCCTTTATAAACAGCCCGAATCGCTAAGGCAAGTTCCTCGGGTTCGGTATCTTTGAGCAAGTAGCCTTTTGCGCCCAGCCGCATTGCTTGGCTGACATATTCATCGTCATCAAATGTGGTTAACACTAGCACTTTTGTATCGGGATAAGATTGGGCGATCGCCCCGGTTGCTGCTACGCCATCCATCACGGGCATCCGAATATCCATCAGCACAATGTCGGGCTGTAGGATGGGAATTTGTGCGATCGCCTCCTGTCCGTTTTCAGCTTCACCAATTACCTGCATATCAGAATAGCATTCCAGCATACTCTTGATTCCCCGGCGAATAATATGCCGGTCGTCCACTAGCAAAATCCGAATCATATAACAATCTTCCTTCTGCTATATGTTTTGAGAGGGCAAAGAAACCGAAATCCGACAACCGTTTCCCAACTCGCTGTAAATCGCAAATTGACCGCCTGCGGCTGCCACTCGTTCTCGCATTCCCTGGAGTCCAAATCCAGTCGTATTTTGCGCGGGATCGAAGCCTTTGCCGTTGTCAGCAATCGACAAATAAATCTGTCCTGCGTGTTGCTGCAACCCAACTGTCACCATCGTTGCATCAGCGTGTTTGTGAATATTTGTGAGCGATTCTTGCACAATTCTGTAAAGTGTTGTATTGATTTCCTGAGATAGCAGAACTGGTAAGCGAATCGAGTTGGAAACTTCGATCGCAGTCATGCGCTGAAAGTCTTGGAGAAGTTTGTCGATCGCACTTTCGAGCGACAATCCTTGCAAAGGATTCGATCGCAACACCGAAACAGATTTGCGAATTTCTAACAAAGCTTCCGATCCGAGTTGTTTGGCCTGTTTCAGAAACCCCAGCGCTTTCTCATCCTCCGATTTCCAGAACAATAGGGCATTATTGAGCTGAATGGTTTGAGCCGCGAGGGTGTGTCCGAGTCCGTCATGGATTTCGCGAGCAATCCGATTGCGTTCCTGCAAAGTTGCCTGGTCTTCAATTCGCAGGGCATAGTAGCGGAGTTGTTCGTGAGTTATGGCTAATTTATCGTGAGCGATTTCTAATTGCTCTCGGCTTTGGCGTTCCGCAATCAACGCATTAATTAACAATAAAGCGAACACTAATGTCAAGCCAAATAATAACACATTGCTAAATCGCCATTCCCAAACAGTTGCAATGACTTTTTCAGGTAAAATAGGTTTTAATAACAGTAGCGAGCTATAGGACAGCAGGGCTAAACCCAAGACTGTCACTTGCCCCGGCTGGCGGAAGATCAGACAACTGCGCATCAGCAGCACGAGAAAAAGCAAAAAGCTTGATCGGCTCGATAACCCTTCCTGGACAATTGGCAGCAAAATCAAGCCAAATTCTAGGGCTGTAAATAAAACTTTTCTACCTAACCGAACTGTTGGCAAACGCAACCCGATCGCGCCGAAAAGTGCGATCGCGCCAACCCGTAACAGCAGCGACCAGAGCGACTGAAACGGATGCAGCACTTCCATCAAGGCTGCCGTCGCCAGCAGCAGCCACTCCAAATAAAGCAACAAACGAAAGGACGGATAGGTCAAGCGAATCATAGAACTTTTCCCCATCAAAAGCTGGAGCGATTCAAGCAAGGTCGCTGACCTAATTGTAGAAGGTATCTTGGAGTCAAAAAACACGTTACCCCCTTATGTTCAGAAGGAAGTTCGGCAACGCGCAGTGAATCGGGATTTAACGGATGAATGTTGAGGGAATTGGTCATCGGTCATCGGTCATTGAGCAATTCTCCCACTCTCCCACTCTCCCACTCTCCCGCTCTTCCCGCTCTCCCTTTTTGCCATACAGACAAGTTATGTGTAGCAGCTTAGCGAATCTGCCAACGATCGCGCTAGAGCCTTTTCGGCTGATTTTGGCATTTGGGACTAGGAAAAAAGTCACAACCGCAAAGTGCTTTTTGACTGGTCAAGTTAGGAGTCTTGGGTCATGCGCTGGCTGATTTTAGCCGATAAGATTTGGTGGTGAAGGTTAATTAGGCGCAGTAAATCATGAAAAAAACAACGATCGCACCAGCATTTGTCCTCGTCGGTGCACTTTTGGTAGGCGGTTTGTCTGCTTGTACGCAATCCAATGCCTCCGAAGCTACCCAACCTGACACGACTGCGACCAATCCAGTAAGTTCCGACCAAGCGAAGGTCGATTCTGCTTCCACTCAAACTGCTCAACCTGTCGCGGCGACTGCAACTCCAAGTTCAGCGCAACCGAAAGCCACGGATGCAGAACGCGCACAGAAACGCGAGGAAATTCGCAAACAAGTCGAAGCGGTGTTGACGCCAGAGCAGGCACAACAGTTAGAAACTAAAGTCAAGGGAGGTGAAAAAATGCGGAAAGCTTTGTCCGAGCTAAATCTCACCGCCGAACAAAAGACAAAAATTAAAGAAATTCTCAAGGCTGCTTATCCTCGGGGGCAAAAGCAGTCTCAAACAAACTCGCAATAACGTTCTGATTGGGCAATTTGCAGGGCGAAACTGATACAGGACTTGCGCGGGTTCTCCGGCTTACTCCACAAGAAAAGTGATCTGTTGTAGAACAGGCATCTTGCCTGTTCTTGAGAATGATAAATGATACAAGATGTTAGTTACAACTGAGATGTTGCTCACCTTTTGCACCATTGTCAATAAGCCTTTTACGAACAGGCAAGATGCCTGTTTCACAAGAAAATTCATCTCCTGTAGAACAGGCATATTGCCTGTTTTTGAGAATAGTGCAAGATGTTAGTTACAAAGGAGTTTTGTGATGATCGAGGAAATTATTAGTGAAAGTCGGAATGGCACTCGCCCTAAAGTTTCTGACGAAAATCTGAAGCTGAACGAGCAACCGACGCACAACGTAGAAATTGTTAGTGAAACTCCAAAAGACGCTCTCCGTGAAGTTTTTCAGGAAGCTCCAACATTGCCGGAGAGCGAACCGACGGACGGTGTTGCAGCCAAACAACCGACGGAAAAGGTGCTGGCGAAAGGGCGGATTGCGCTGTTTCTGCTGGGGTTGCTGCTGGTGGGTGGGTTGGGATTTTTGGTTTGGCAGCGATCGACTGCTCCTAAAGCGGAAAAACCGAGCCGCAGCGGCAGACTCCAAGTGACTCCGGTAACGGTGGCAACAGTGACGAAAAAAACGGTTCCGATACAGTTGCAAGCGATCGGCAACGTGCAATCGAGTTCTACTGTCTCGGTGACAGCACAAGCTAGCGGGCGGATTACAGGAGTTTATTTCAAGAAAGGGCAAGAAGTTAAGAAAGGACAACTGCTGTTTTCGATCGACGATCGCTCTCAAACTGCCTCGATCCAGCAAGCTCAAGGAATCGTAGCAAAAAGCCAAGCACAGGTGCAACAAGCCGCAGCCAACCTTTCTAAAGACCAAGGAGTTGTCGAACAAGCCAGAGCAACCCTTGACAAAGACCGAGGAATTGTCGAGCAAGCCAAAGCGACCCTGGAAAAAGACAAAGGAGTCGTCGAACAAGCCAGAATGACCCTTGCTAAAGACAAAGGAGTCGTCGAACAAGCCAGAATGACCCTGGAAAAAGACCAAGGCGCAGTCAAGCAAGCGATCGCCACCTTGGCCAAGGATCGAGCGCAAGCACAATATGCCGAAGCCCAAAGTCAGCGGTATGCAGAGCTTTACAAACAAGGAGTAATCAGTCAAGATCAAGCCCAGCAATACGCTACCAGCAGCCGAGCCACCGCAGCAACGGTCGATCTTGACCAGCAAGCGATCGCCAATGCTGAAACTGCGGTAAAGAGCGATCGCATCGGGATCGCCAATGCTGAGGCAGTCGTCAGAGGTGATGAAGTGGCGATCGCCAATGCTGAGACGGCGGTGAAAAGCGATCTAGTGGGGATTGAGAATGCTGAGACGGCGGTGAAAAGCGATTTAGTGGGGATTGAGAATGCTCGGGCCGTCGTGGAGGGCGATCGGGCTGCGATCGAGGGTTCTCAAGCTGGGTTGAGTGCAGACGGCGGTGCCTTGAAAAATGCTCAGGTGCAATCATCCTATACCAAGGTCTATGCGCCGATCGACGGGCGTGCCGGAAATATTCTGGTGACAATCGGCAATGTGGTGCAACCAAGCACCGACAAACCCTTGGTGACAATCTCCACAATTAATCCAATTCAAGTTGCCTTTTCGGTTCCTGAATCCAACCTCTCAGACATCCAAAAATACGCAGACAACGGCAAGTTGAAAGTTGATGTCACCTTTGCCGGAAACAATCGTCCGATATCGGGAACCTTGTCATTTGTGAACAATACGGTTGACAATGCCACAGGCTCAATTCAACTGATTGGCGACTTTAATAACGCAGATGGGAAACTATTCCCCGGTCAATTTGTTAACACAAATCTAACATTAAGTCAACAACCAAATGCGATTGTTGTTCCCTCACAAGCAGTACAGACTGGGCCGAACGGACAATTCGTATTTGTCGCCCAAGAGGACGATACAGTGGAAAATGTGCCTGTAGTTGTCAGCAATACAATCAACGGCTTAACTGTCATCCAAAAAGGTCTGGATGCGGGTGATGAAGTTGTCACCGACGGACAAGCAAATCTGGTTGATGGTAGCAAGATTCGCATTAAAACCGCAGCGGATGCTAAAGATAATTCAGATAATACTAAAGGCAATAATAATTCCGACACATCTGGAGCCAAAGAAACTGGTGTAAAATCTGGCGGCGACTCTAATTCATCGGGAAATCAGTCATGGAAATCGCGCAAAAATCCCTAGGGCGATCGTTCTTTTCAATCGGGAGGCAATATCATGTCCGGTTGAATAGTTATCATACTTTTGCCCCATGCCCAATGCCCAATGCCCCATGCCCTATGCCCTATGCCCTATGCCCGTATAAGTTTGATAAGTAATTAACCGGACTTGATATAATGAATCTCTCAGAACCGTTTATTCGCCGTCCAATTATGACCACCTTGGTGATGGCGGCAATTCTGATTTTTGGTTGGATGAGTTATCGCTTACTGCCGATTAGCGATTTACCAAACGTCGATTATCCCACGATTCAAGTCAGCGCATCCCGGCCCGGCGCCAGCCCGGAAACGATGGCTGCATCGGTGGCGCGCCCGCTAGAAAAGCAATTTTCCAGCATTGCTGGACTCGATACGCTAACCTCAACGAGTACCAGCGGCAAAACTCAAATTACGCTTCAGTTCAATCTCAGCCACAATATTGACGATGCGGCGCAAGATGTGGAATCGGCAATTTCTTCAGCCTCGGGCCAAATGCCCAACGATTTGCCAAATCCGCCTACCTACAGCAAAGTCAACCCTGCCGACGGGCCGATTCTTTACCTTTATCTTACTTCGCCAACACTTCCGCTTTCTGAGGTTGATAAATACGCACAAACTTATCTAGCGCAAAAGCTATCGACAATCGGCGGTGTGGCGCAAGTGCAGATTTACGGTTCTCAAAAGTATGCTGCTAGAATTCAACTCGATCCGCAGCAGTTAGCAGCGCGGCAAATTGGCATCGATCGAGTGCAAACTGCGATCGAGCAAGGAAACGTCAACTTGCCCACAGGAAGCCTTTCCGGTAGCCATAAAAACTTTACGGTGCAAACAAACGGACAACTTCAGGATGCTGCTGCATTCCGCCGTTTAATTGTGACTTACAAAAATGGACAGCCTATTTATCTCGAACAATTAGGGCGAGTGGTTGACAGCGTAGAAAATACTCAACTTGCTAGTTGGTATAACAACGATCGCGCAATTATCCTCACGATTCAAAGACAGCCGGGCACGAATACTGTAGAAGTTGTAGAGACGATTCAAAAATTACTGCCCAACTTAAAAACTCAGATTCCGAGTTCGATCGAGCTTGGGGTGATGTACGATGCGTCTCAATCGATTCGCGATTCGGTTGACGACGTTCGGTTTACGCTCGTTTTGACGATCGCCCTAGTCATCTTAGTAATCTTCTTATTTTTACGCAATCTTTCTGCAACAGTCATTCCCAGTTTAGCGCTGCCGGTTTCGCTGATTGCAACCTTTGGGGTGATGCACTTATTCAACTACTCGCTAGATAACTTGTCGATGATGGCACTGACGCTATCCGTCGGCTTTGTGGTCGATGATGCGATCGTCATGCTCGAAAACATCGTCCGCCACATAGAAGAAGGAGAAAGCCCGCGAGAAGCAGCGCTAAACGGGTCTAGGGAAATCGGCTTTACGATTTTATCGATGACGCTTTCGTTGGTGGCGGTGTTTATTCCGATGTTATTTATGAGCGAGTTGTTGGGGCGCTTGTTTCATGAATTTGCTGTGACGATTGCAGTTTCAATTTTGGTTTCAGGCTTTGTATCTTTGAGCCTGACACCGATGTTGTGCAGCCGTTTTTTGCGTCCGGTAAATCACGCCAATCAAAGCCGGCTTTATCGAGCTTCAGAGTATGTATTCGATCGCTTTCTGAGTTTGTACGATTGGAGCCTCAAGAAAGTCTTAAAATATCACCGCACCACGATGATTTTGTCATTCGCAATGGTGTTTGTCACAGTTGGACTATTTATCGCGGTTCCCAAAGGCTTTATTCCCAGCCAAGACACCGGACAAATCACGGGCATTACTCAAGCTGCACAAGATGCCTCTTTTGATGAATTAGTTCGCCACCAGCAAGCCGTTGTCAGCGCGATCCGCCAAGATCCGAATGTGGAAGCAGTCAACTCGAATATCGGGGCAGGAGCGAGTGCAAATGGCGGCGGGGCGGCAGTTGCCGGAAATTCGGGAAGCTTGTTTATTCGCCTGAAACCGCGATCGCAGCGGCAGATGGGAGCAGACGAAATTGTGCAAAATTTGCGATCGCAACTAGCAGAAATTCCCGGCATTCAAGTCTTCTTGCAAAATCCTCCGGCAATCCCGCTGGGCACTCAACAAAGCACGGGATTGTATCAACTTGCGCTGCAAAGTTCTGACGTTCTACCACTGCGGCAGTACGTCCCGCAACTGGTTGACAAAATGAAAGCAATGCCAGAAATTCAGGATGTTAACAGCGATTTGCAGATGACTTCTCAAATCAAAATTGATATCGATCGCGACAAAGCCTCAGCATTAGGAATTACTGCCAGTCAAATCGAAAATACCCTGAGAAATGCTTACGGCGCTTACCAAGTTTCCACGATTTACGGTGCGAGCAACGAGTATCAAGTTATTTTGGAACTAGAACCAAAGTATCAAAAAGATCCCAATGCTTTGATGCAGCTTTACATCGCGACAACAAGCAGTAATTCGAGTGATGCTTCTGGCGGTCAAACACAAGTACCGCTAGCAACGTTTGCCAAAATCACTCCGGGAACTGCACCTTTAATTGTCAACCATGTCGGGCGGATGAATGCTGCGACAATTTCCTACAACCTCGCTCCTGGGGTGGCGCTGGGAAATGCAAATAGCGCGATCGACAAAATCGTGAAATCGCTAATTCCTGACAGCATTGCCACCAATTATAAGGGTGCGAGCCAAGTTTTTCAAAGTTCGCTGCCGAGTTTAGGGTTTCTGTTGGCCGTGGCAATTTTAGTAATCTATTTAATTCTCGGTATTTTGTACGAAGATTTCATCCATCCGATTACGATTCTGTCGGGATTGCCTTCGGCGGGATTTGGCGCATTATTAACGCTGATGTTGTTTGGCGTTGAGCTCAACGTTTATTCATTCATCGGTATCATCTTGCTGGTAGGGATTGTCAAGAAAAACGGGATTATGATGGTGGATTTTGCGATCGAAGCCCAGCGCAACGACGGCAAAAAACCAGCGGAAGCAATCTATCAAGCGTGTTTAGTGCGGTTCCGACCGATTATGATGACCACAATGGCAGCTTTAATGGGAACATTGCCGATCGCCCTAGGAGTTGGTGCGGGTTCGGAATCTCGCCGCCCGTTAGGAATTGCGGTTGTCGGCGGACTTTTGTTTTCACAAGTTTTGACACTGTATCTCACGCCCGTATTTTACATCTACATGGAATCGTGGCGGAAAAAGCTGAATGAGGTGAAGTTTCGGCAAGTTTTTTCATTTAAATGAGGACGGTAAAATAACCGCTTTAAGGAGGACAGGGCAATGCCGTTTTCTTACCCCAAAATAATCGATTATCCTCGCGAGAAGGACACCGCACCACGCCCATAGCTGTCAACTTGTCAGACCCGCAGTCCGGCAGGGGTTGAAACCCCTGCCTCAAAGCTAAAGTCCTCTCAAGAGGACTGAGAAGAAAAATTTTAAACTCATTAGTCCTCTTCAGAGGACTTTAGCTATTAGACAGGGGTTTCAACCCCTGGCGGACTAGCGGACTAGCGGACTGACCCCTTAAGTTGACACGCCTCGATCACTACCGTGTCCTGATGGTTCGACATCTCACTACCAACCAAGTTTTATGAACCTTTCAGAAATTTTTATCCGCCGCCCCGTGATGACCGCACTGGTCACAATCGGCATCCTAATCTTCGGTTTGATGAGTTATTTTCTGTTACCAATTAGCGCCTTACCTCACGTTGAATATCCCTTTGTGAGTGTCTCCGCTAGCTTACCCGGTGCAACCCCCGAAACAATGTCATCCTCAGTCGCCGGGCCGCTAGAAAGACAGTTCACTGAAATAGCTGGACTCAATTCGTTTAACTCCACCAGTTCCACCGGTAGCGCGAATATTTCCCTACAATTCGACTTCAGTCGCAGTGTGAATTCTGCTGCTAAAGATGTACAAGCTGCGATCGCCGCAGCCGCAGGTTCATTGCCATCAGGAATGCCCAAACCGCCAACCTACCGCAAAGTTAACCCTTCAGTTGCGCCGGTTCTATACCTTTATTTGTACTCAAAAACCCTGGCAATTGCAGAAGTGGATGAAGCCGCAGAAGTGACGATCGCACAACCCATTTCTGCGATCGACGGTGTGGCGCAAGTGCAGGTTTACGGGCAGAAACAATATGCAGTGCGGATTCAACTCGATCCGCGAGAATTGACCGCCAGGGGAATCGGATTAGATCAAGTTAGAACCGCTGTTACGCAAGGAAATGTAAACTTGCCAACCGGAAGCCTTTCTGGCGATAACAAAAGCTATTTAATTCAGGTAAACGGTCAATTGAACCGTGCAGCAGAATATAGATCGCTGATCGTTGCTTACAAAAATGGCGCAGCAGTGAGGCTGCAAGATTTAGGAAACGTTATTGACGACGTGCAGAATAACAAAGTCTTGAATTTGTACACCGATAAAAACGTTACAAATCAACCTGCAATCTTGCTGGCAGTGCAGCCTCAACCGGATGGCAATACTGTCGAAATCGTCGATTCGATCGTGCAAATGTTACCCGCCCTCAAACAACAAATTCCCCAATCGATCGAAATGGGAATTATGTACGATCGCTCTCAATCGATTCGGGCTTCTGTAGACGATGTGAAGTTCTCCTTAGTTTTGTCGGTGTGTCTGGTTGTCTTAGTAATTTTTCTATTTTTGCGGAACCTCACAGCGACGTTAATTCCGAGTTTAGCTTTGCCTGTAGCGATTATCGGTACGTTTGCGGTGATGTATCAGTTGGGATACTCGTTAGATAACCTGTCTCTGATGGCGCTGACGCTTTCAGTGGGGTTTGTGGTGGATGATGCGATCGTGGTTCTCGAAAATATTGTTCGCCACCAAGAAATGGGAGAAGCACCGCTGGAAGCAGCATTAAAAGGATCGAAAGAAATTGGTTTTACCATTGTTTCAATGACGCTTTCATTAGTCGCCGTGTTTATTCCGATCATGTTTATGGGCGGGTTGATCGGTCGGTTATTCCACGAATTTGCTGTGACTATTTCTGTGGCAATTTTGGTATCGGGATTTGTTTCTCTGAGCCTCACGCCGATGTTGTGCAGTCGATTTCTCAAATCGTCCCACCAACAACCAAAAAACCGCTTCTACCACCTTTCAGAGCGGGGATTCGAGCTGCTGCTGCAAGGATATGAATGGACGCTAAAGCCTGTTTTGAAATACCGTTTCATGACGCTGATTGGTTCTGTAATTCTGCTGGTGTTTACGGCTTATCTGTTCGTTCTGGTGCCGAAAGGCTTTATTCCGACTGAAGACACCGGACAACTGATGGCTAACACAAAAGGAGCGCAAGATATTTCCTTTGAAGATATGCTGCTTCACCAACAAAAAGTCGTTGATATCATTCGGAAAGATCCAAACATCGCAGCGTTGAACTCAACCGTAGGTGCGAGCGGCCCGAACGCATCTGCGAACAACGGACGCATCACAATTAGGCTCAAACCCCGATCGCAGCGCCGCCTCAGTGCCGATGAAATCATCCAACAACTGACTCCTAAATTGCGCGGAATTCCGGGGATTCAAGCTTTTTTACGCTCTCCTGCTGCGATTCCGATCGGCGGTCAACAAACGAATTCACAATATCAGTTTACGGTGCAAAGTTTAGACTTGCAAGCGCTGCGTCAATCCGTGCCTGAATTGTTAGCTAAAGTCAAAACGCTACCGGGATTGCGCGGTGTGGATAGCGATTTGCAACTTAGCACGCCTCAACTTGAAGTTAAAGTCGATCGCGACAAAGCCGCAACCGTCGGAGTTAGCGCTCAACAAGTGCAAAAAACCCTCAGCGCAGCTTACGGTTCAGGACAGGTTTCGACGATTTATACCCCGAACAATCAATTTACGGTTGTGTTAGAACTAAAGCCTGAGTATCAGCGAGATCCGAGTGCTTTGTCGATGCTGTACGTGCGATCGAACACCGGACAAATGATATCGCTAAGTGCGATCGCAAATGTCACCCAAACAGTCGGGCCGCTAACCGTCAATCACCTAACGGGATTGCCCTCTGCTACAATCTCCTTTGACACTCTTCCAGGCACATCGCTGAGTCAAGCAACCGCAGCTATCGAGAAAGTTGCAAAGGATGTTTTGCCGCCGTCAGTGACAACAAGTTTCCAAGGTGCAGCACAGGTATTCAACCAATCTTTTAACGATTTAGGTTGGTTGTTGCTGGTTTCTATTCTGGTGATTTATTTAATTCTCGGCATTTTGTACGAGGATTTCATTCACCCGCTGACAATTTTGTCAGGTTTGCCGTCAGCCGGATTTGGTGCACTGTTAACGCTGGTAATCTTTCAGGTTGAACTCAATCTCTATTCGTTTATCGGGATTATTCTGCTGGTGGGAATTGTCAAGAAAAACGGTATTATGCTGGTAGATTTTGCGATCGAGAAACAGCGCCAAGAAGGCAGAAGCGCGTTTGATGCCATATACGAAGCCTGCATCGTCCGCTTCCGTCCGATTATGATGACGACGATGGCGGCTTTAATTGGAACTTTGCCGATCGCCCTGGGAGTTGGTAGCGGTTCCGAGTCGCGCCGCCCGTTGGGAATTGCGATAGTCGGTGGATTGCTGTTTTCGCAAGTTTTAACGCTGTATCTTACTCCGGTATTTTACACTTATATGGAAGGGTGGCGCAAACGGCTAGGTCAACCAAAAATGAAGCTGTCTGAATTTTTCTGGCGTCCGAAAACTCGACCTTCGAGCCGAAATTAAAACAGGTGTTTGTAGCGAAGAAGTTAGTCATTAGTTATGCGGTTAATTAACCAACTTTCAAACGATCGTTGACTTTCACTGCTGCGTCTGCCGGCTAGCAAACCTTCAACTCCAATATGTTCGTCTAAATCAACCCATTCAATGGCATAACCATCTCCAAGTAGCTGCCAATTATGTCTTTCCTCCGGGGAACCGTGCAACAAACGGGGATACCAAGCTAAGGGCACGCTCAAACTGCGACCATCAACTAAGTCCACAATTACTTTTTCATCTGTCACCGTGACTTTAATTACGAGGGGTTCTGTTTCAAGTACCAAAGTAGTCATGCCAAGCCTCCAACAATATTTGTTCGTATTCCTCTACAAGACGAGCAATCTGGTTTAATTCATGCTCTTTGAAGCCTCGATTTTTTTCTAGAGATACAGGATTCATCCAAAATTTGGCAAGTTGCCGATCGCGCTTAACATGAATGTGGGCTGGTTCGCCTCGATCGGAACTAAAAAAGATGAAACTGTATGGTCCAACCTGAAGAACCGTAGGCATTAGCTGTGATCGGAGTTAATTTTCTCCTAAGTTTAACTTGCGATCGCTCTTAAATGTTGGGTACTTTTCAAAATTAATAATCAGCGGACGATCGCCTTTTTGAACTTCTACTGTCATTATCCCGATCGCGGTCTTTTTTCCTACCTTTTTTAATTTGTTGACTCATCTCAACAAATACATCTTTACGCAAATAAGGATAGTCGCTCACCCACACGTCGCGGCTGGGAATGTAAATATCTGAAACTTTGGCAATCCGGCCCAAATCTTCTTGATTTGACATGATTAACATTAAAGCAGCTTGGCCGGGGGCAATTCCTTGGTGGTTTTTCTGCAAGGGAGCTCGGAGTGTAGTAGTAAATCCCGTTTTGTCGCCAACTTCTAAATTAATTCGCGGTTCTAAGTTGTCAACAATTACGAGTTGTCCTTTTTTATTGACAGTTTCTTCTTGACTTGTGACTTCATCTGTGATGTAAATATCCAAAACTCGCCCTTGCCAAAAACCGCAATATTTATATTTGCGGCATTCTGCGTTTTTCAAACTCGCCCAGAAAATTGGGCCCCACAGCCAGTACAAACCTGCCATCAATCCGGTAATTAAAACTAGCGGCCCGACATCGGAACCGGCGAAGTTGTAGAGGACAAGTAGGAGAACTACAGCTACCGCAGAGATTAACATTCTCCTCAAGAAATCGGGCGGTTTTCCCCAGATATATTTGTATTGAGCTCCCGTGGCGACGGCGGGAATTAGTTCTTTAAAGGTTTCGCTGGTTAAGGGAATTAGCATAAGAAGTTCTTGGTTATTGGTTATTAGTTGGTTATTGGTTGTTGGTTATTTGTTGTTAGATCGTGTCCGGGTAATCGCTGATAATTATTGTGTAGTGCGAGCTTCTAGCTCGCGAGCTAGAAGCTCGCACTGTATTCCCAATTCGCAATGCCCCATACCCCATGCCCCATGCCCAATTCCCAATTACCTACAGTATCTTTTCCAAGCCGTAAACGAGCGATCGCAGTTCAAGCACTTTGCGTATAGACAGCAAGACTCCTGGCATATAACAAGCTCGATCGCTCGTATCGTGTCGTAAAGTATAAACTTGACCTTGCCCGCCAAAAATTACCTCTTGGTGGGCAATTAAACCGGGCAAGCGGATGCTGTGAATGCGAATCCCTTCATCGGCTAAAGAGCCCCGAGCTCCGGCTAATTTTTCGGTTTCCTCAACTTCAGGCAGATTGAAAGTTTTTCCCATTTCTGCTAGCATTTGAGCAGTTTGAATGGCCGTGCCGCTGGGGGCGTCGGCTTTTTGATTGTGGTGCAGCTCGATAATTTCTACGTGTTCAAAATACTGAGAAGCGGTGACAGCGGCCTGTTGGAGCAAAACCATGCCGATCGAGAAATTGGGTACGATCAAACAGCCAATGCTGGCTTTATCGGCAAATTCAGCTAAGTTTTCAATTTGCTTGCTGCTCAAGCCAGTAGTGCCGACTACCGGGCGAATGCCGTAAGCTATGGCCGATCGCACGTTTTCATAAACTGACGAAGGGTGCGTAAAATCTACCATCACCCCTAACTGCTTTTCTTGAGCAGCCAATACCAGCATCCCTTGCAAGTCGTCAGTGACGGGAACTTCTAACGGGCCGCACCCGGCTAATTCCCCGGCATCGGCGTTGAGGCACTCAGGAGAGCGGTCTACAGCCCCAAATAAGGTCATGTCACTAGCATGGGCGATCGCCTTAATTACTTCGCGGCCCATTTTGCCTGCTGCACCGTTAACAATCACCGGAATCGGAAGTTGATTCGCCATAATCTCAAAAATATCCTTAAACTCGATCGACTAAATTTTAACGCTTGTGGGAATTTGGGGAAACAAGGAATGAAAGACAGGATTTGTCGGCCAATCTTCAGAAACCAGGTTCCCATCCGAGAAATACTTTGTCAAATCGAGTAATTAGCTTAAAGAAACTCGGTTGCGGCACAAGTTCTGAAAAAATTACATTCAATCTCATATTAAGCTCAATTCTGTAAGAACAGACTTGTGCAAAGCTAATTTGCACCGACATATTTTTTCTGTGACTGCCAAATTCTCTCGAAATCTTCGTTCTGTACTGTCTGTCGCAACTGGCCTCGACCTGAGTTCTCAAGGCCGGCGGGTCAGGATTTTGCCTGCAATGCTTGCGGGCGCGACTGTAACGCTGCTGAATATGGGAGTCCGCAGGTTGGGATGGCTGCAAAGCTGGGAATTGGGGAGTTTTGACTCGTTAGTGCGCTTGCAGCCGGATTCGGGCCCCGATCCGCGACTGCTGGTAGTGGGAATTTCGGAGGCCGATATTCAAGCTTTGGGGAGATTTCCGATTTCCGACAAGGCGATCGCTCAAACCTTGACAAAACTGCAAAAGTATCGGCCAAAAGTCATCGGTTTGGACTTGTACCGGGATTTGCCTCAAGCGCCGGGACACCAAGAATTGCTGGCCGGGCTGAAAGCACCGAATGTGGTGGCGATAAACAAATTGAGCGATTCAGATAGTCCGGGAGTGTCTGCGCCTCCGGGGATACCGCCCGATCGAGTTGGTTTTAACGACTTCGTGCTCGATGCTGACGGTGTTGTGCGCCGCAATTTGCTCTCAGTCTCGCAAGCAGACAAGAAAACTGCTTTCTCATTTTCTGTGCAAATGGCTTTGCTGTATCTCAAAGACAGAGTGCAGCCGGAAAATAGCCCTGTTAATCCCAACCAAATCAACTGGGGAAAAGCAGAATTTGTGCCTTTAACTTCTGACAGCGGCGGCTATGCAAATATTGACGCCAGAGGCTACCAAATTCAACTCAAATACCGTTCTGCCAAGCAGGTGGCGCGACAAGTCAGTATCAGACAGGTGTTGAACGGAGAAATTGACCCGACTTGGGTAAAGGACAAGATTGTGCTGATCGGCACGACGGCACCAAGTACCAGAGACGTGTTTCTAACGCCCTACAGTCCCGCCAAAAGCCAAAGTCCGAAAATGCCGGGGGTGCTGCTGCACGCGCAAATGCTCAGCCAAATATTGAGTGCGGTTTTGCAGGGACGATCGCTGTTTTGGGTGTGGCCGGAATGGGCGGAAATTTTGTGGAACGGTGCTTGGGCGGTGGTTGGCGGGGTTGTGGCTTGGCGGATTCAGCACCCTGCGAGGGCGGGATTAGTTGGGGGTGCGGCGTTGATGGGTCTGTTGGGAATTAGTTTTGGGATTTTTACTGGGGGTGGGTGGGTGCCGCTGGTGTCGCCGGCTTTGAGTTTAGTGGTGACTGGTGTGGGCGTCAGCGCTTACAGGAAGCTTTACGATGCTTTTCACGACACTCTGACTGGTTTGCCGAACCGGGATTTGTTTGTCGAGTGCTTGGGGCGGGCGATCGCCAATACTAAGGGCCACCCCAGTTATCTGTTTGCGGTGCTGTTTCTGGATTTAGACAGGTTCAAGGTAATTAATGATTCTTTGGGTCATTTGGTGGGGGATGAACTGCTGAGGGCGGTGGTGCTGCGGTTGAGGGCAAGTATTGGTCGCGCTGATACTGTGGCGCGGGTGGGGGGTGACGATTTTGCGATTTTGGTGAGGAATGTTGATGTTGGGAGTGCGGTGGATGTGGCGGAGCGAATTCACCAAGCTTTAATTGTGCCTTTTGAGTTGAAGGGGCAGGAGGTGTTTGTGACGGCGAGTATGGGGATTGCGCTGGGGGGCGAACCTGCTGCTACTGTCAGGGAACAGCCGGAACACTTGCTGCGGGACGCCCACACGGCGATGTACCGGGCGAAGGCTTTGGGAACGGGAAGGTATCAGGTGTTTAATGCTTCGATGCACGCTTTGGCAGTGGAGAGGTTGCAGTTGGAGACTGATTTGCGGATGGCCCTGAAGCGTCGGGAGTTTTTGCTGCATTACCAGCCGTTTGTATCTTTGGCAAGTGGGAGGATTATTGGGTTTGAGGCTTTGGTGCGCTGGCAGCACCCGCTGCGGGGTTTGGTTTCGCCGGTGAAGTTTATTCCGGTGGCTGAGGAGACTGGGGCAATTGTGCCGCTGGGCGAGTGGGTGTTGGAGGAGGCTTGCCGTCAGTTGCGGATTTGGGAGGGAATGTTTGATTTCGAGCAGTCTTTGATTATGAGTGTAAATCTATCTGGGAAGCAGTTTGCTCAGCCGGATTTGGTGGCGCGAATTAAGGCGATTTTGGGAACAACGGGTTTGAGTCCCGAGAGTTTGAAGTTGGAGATTACTGAGAGTGTGGTAATGGATGATGTGGAGTCGGCGATCGCGGTTTTGAAGCAGATGAAAGCGTTAAATGTCAAGTTGGGAATTGATGATTTTGGCACTGGTTATTCGTCCTTGAGTTATTTGAGTCGGTTTCCTACGGATACTTTGAAGGTTGATAAGTCGTTTGTGGGGCGGATGGAGCTCGAAAGCGAGGGGGAGAATGTGGCGATCGTGCGGACGATTGTGGCGCTGGCTCATGCTTTGGGCATGGATGTGATTGCTGAGGGTGTGGAGACGGCGGCGCAGTTGGCTAAGTTAAGGTCGATCGGCTGTGAATACGGTCAGGGTTATTTTTTTGCTAAGCCTTTACCGAGCGAGCAGGCTACTGCTTTGATGGCTTCTCGGCCGCAGTGGTAAATCCTGTTTGTTTCACATAGTCCTGGCCGCAGAAACCGGGTTTGATGAAGGAAAATCGATCGTGCAACACCATAGAGCCCGGTTGCAAAACGCGGTTTATTTGGTTTTTGTGCGTAATTATTTTCACTGTTTAGTTGTATTTTCAAGCGCAATAATTAGTCTTTCCTTTTGCTTAGGACTAAAATGCAATCTTAACTTGCTCGTTGCGGAAAAATTTTCACACTTTAAGGCAATATATTGAGTTGAACTTGGTTCAATTTTAATTGGAGTATCAATGACAAGTGGAAATGTATTTTGGTCTTGATCTTTTAAATAAAAGTGGTTGCAGTGGTTGTTCACTAAATAGCCACACTTTCCGTCATTGACAATACAAACACTCAAACTTATTCCACAGTGGCGCTGAACATCATTAACTGTGATACTAAAATCGCTAATTCTAAGCGTTTCCTTAATATATCCGTAGGTTACAGGATTAAAACCTAAAAGCTTCATTACTAACTCATCTACAGTGGTATAAGGATTTAATTCATAGATTTTATTATCACAAGCAGCTAGATTGTTTGCCATCTCCATCCGTAACCAGGCTGCATTTTTAATAGCTGTTTGAGTCAGTTTTTGAAGTTTATAGGATAAATGGAAATATCTGCTTTTTTAGAATAGCCTGTAAAATAACCTGCTTGTTCCAAATAATCAATAACATTCTGCGATTTAGGGAAAGCAGTTCGATTCTGTTCGTAATGCAATAAAATCCAATGTTCAAAAGCAATACTTGAAAAGGCTAGATTTACACCGTGTTTCTTTGCATATAAAAATGCTTCTTTATGTTTGGTATAACCATCTTTATCAAAAACTGCCCAAACTTCGTCATAATTATTTATTTCTCGTTCTCGTTTGGCGATTTTGACCAAATTTACCGCATCTGTTTTTATAGATTCACCTTCTTTTTTTGAGGCTTTGATTTGGTCTTCTTCACTTGGATAAACGGTGACACGATATTCTTTAACAACATCTTCCTGTTCAGCAATTGCCTTAAAGTAAATGGGTTCCGTATTAGTTCCTTCACATACTATGTAAATGGAATAATTTAACTGTTTTCCCTTCTTTTTTATTTGTTTACTCATCGCCAAAAATAAATTCAACTTCTTTAATATTAGGTTGACCGCCAAATTTACCTTGCATATACCATCGATCAAAAGGTTCATCACCTTTTACCTTATCAAAGTCTTGGGCAGAAAAGAGTTGTGTTTCACCATATTTATTTTTTTCGGTAAACCAGATTTGATCTTTTCTCAATAATTCCCGATCTAGTAGAGTGGTTTCATGGCTAGCAAAAATTAGTTGGGCATTACGGGGATTAGTTAACGGATGGTGAAATAACTTAATTAAGAACTTACACAGTTTAGGATGTAAACTATTATCTATTTCATCAATAACTAGAATATGACCTCTATTTAATATCAATAACATTAGAGCGCCAAGGCCGTAAAGTGTAATAGTTCCGAATGATTCTTTTTGGAAAAAAGGAAAGTTAGCTTCACCTTCTAACAACCCCTCTCGAAAAGTTTTATGAACGGCAAACAATTCATACTTATTGTCATTCATAATAATTTTTTTTATTTCCTCTGGCACCCCATCATCAAATATAAAATCAACATTTTTTTCTTTAAAATTAATGTTTTCGATATGAGTATCGGCTATTCGGATGAGTTTATCTAACTTTATTTTTAGCTTTTCATCTTTTTGCAATTCTGGATTAACATGGCGTACTAAAGAACTCCTCATGTCAGTATCGTTGGCTGCAAAAAAAGCATATACTTTTAAGTATTCATAAATTTTTTGCATTTGTTCGTGTTCTTCACGAGCCACTTTTGATAAATAAGGATATTTAGTTAATGCTTTGGTGGAAAACAATCTCTTGTCTTGAAAATAATCACCGCGCTTGACCTCGTTTTTTGTACGAATAAATAAGTTTGCTTGTCTTTTATGTGGATAAAAATCTAGCTGTTCGTGATGAACTTCTCGACTGTCAAAAGCAATTTGATACTCATACATAATTCCTTCAATAATAAAACTAAGCTTGAAGATTGAAGGCTGGCTTAAGCACGACTTCTCTAATTCGAATGGTTCGTAATAAGGAATATTGTCATCAACATCAATATTGAGAGTGTGAATATAGGAGAGCAGTGTATACAAAGCCTTGAGAATATTTGACTTGCCAGAAGCATTTGCTCCATAGATCGCCGCCGAGTCAAGCAAGCGCAGTTTATTACCTTCGATTGGCACAAAAGTATTGTCATTCTTCCGGGTGGAAGAGTCGGCAATCATGCTTAATGTTTGCTCTTCTTTGATTGACCTAAAGTTACTGACTGAAAATTCAATTAACATAAAGTAACTCAACTTTTAATGCGATAGACTTAGC
The DNA here is from genome assembly GCF_036700565.1 of Microcoleus pseudofavosus SVA1_A4. NCBI lineage: Bacteria > Bacillati > Cyanobacteriota > Cyanophyceae > Oscillatoriales > Microcoleaceae > Microcoleus > Microcoleus pseudofavosus. The sequence goes on along the minus strand of NZ_JAUBPE010000017.1, from coordinate 53,792 downwards.
CAATATATGCCGATAAAATAGATAGAGAAATACCTGATAATTATAACTCTTGACGGACGTTACAAGATATTATAGAGGTGTATGAATTTTTGTAAGCCGACGAGGCGACTCAAAATGACGATCGCCTACCTTTGAGTGACTGTTGTCCGCTTGTATGTCACAATAAACAAGCAATTATTATATTTTGAGTTATCCTGTGAGTCCTACTGCCGAAGTCAGCAATACCCTAAATGCGGGCGCTCTGCCAACTGTTACCCCAGCCCGCCGCGCTGTTTTTCCCTTCACTGCGATTGTTGGCCAGGAGGAGATGAAACTGGCGCTGCTGTTGAATGTCATCGATCCGAAAATTGGCGGGGTGATGATTATGGGCGATCGCGGTACTGGCAAATCTACCACAATCCGCGCCCTCACTGACTTGCTGCCAGAAATTGAGGTGGTGGCTGACGATCCTTTTAACAGTCATCCCACCGATCCGGATTTGATGAGCGACGAGGTGCGCGATCGCACTTTATCTCAAACTGAGATTAAAATCGCCCGCAAAAAAGTCCAAATGGTAGATTTACCCTTGGGCGCGACCGAAGACCGAGTTTGCGGTACGATCGACATTGAAAAAGCTTTGTCGGAAGGCGTAAAAGCTTTTGAACCCGGCCTTTTAGCTAAAGCCAACCGCGGCATTCTTTACGTCGATGAAGTCAATTTGCTCGACGATCATTTAGTCGATGTTTTGCTCGACTCGGCCGCCAGCGGTTGGAATACTGTTGAAAGAGAAGGCATTTCGATCCGCCACCCGGCTAAGTTTATTTTAATCGGTTCCGGGAATCCAGAAGAAGGAGAATTGCGGCCGCAGTTGCTCGACAGATTCGGGATGCACGCAGAAATTCGGACTGTAAAAGACCCGAATTTAAGAGTGGAAATTGTCGAACAGCGCTCTAGTTTTGACCAAAATCCGCCGGAGTTTCTCGCGAAATATCAGCACGAACAAGATGATATGCAGCAGAGGTTGGTGGAAGCTCAGGAAAGGTTAAAATCGGTAACTATCGATCGAGATTTGCGGGTGAAAATCTCCCAAGTTTGCGCGGAATTGGACGTAGACGGGCTGCGGGGCGATTTGGTGACGAATCGGGCTGCTAAAGCTTTCACGGCTTTGGAATGCCGCACAGAGGTGACTGTGGACGATATTCGCCGGGTGATGACTCTGTGTTTGCGGCACCGATTGCGGAAAGACCCGCTAGAATCAATAGATTCGGGGTATAAAGTGACTAAAGTGTTCGATCGGGTATTCGGCCTAGAAACCAGTTCATAGTAAAGACTACTAAGGACTAAAGTCCTGAGTGCAAACCTAAACAAGATATCGGGTAGGGACACGGCACTGCCGTGTCGTCCCTTGTCTGCAAACCGAAATCCGAACTATTTTCGGAAACAAGATATCGGGTAGGAAAACGGCACTGCCGTGTCCTCCCTTGTCCTGTATCTCATCCGATTAAAAACTGATATATATTAGTCATCAGTGTGTAGAGATCAAACTAAAAATTAATGACGGTAACTGATGACTAATAGCCAATGAAAAAGAGAATTTTAGGATTAGATCCAGGCTTAGCAAGCCTCGGCTACGGCGCAATTTCCTGTCACATAGTCCCCGGAAAACAAGATGAAAACATTGTTTCGATGATTGATTGCGGGGTGATTAAAACAACGCCAAAACAGGAAATGGGACAGCGCCTCAAAACAATCTACGAAGATTTGCACGCTGTAATTGAACAGATAAAACCAGATGTAGCCATAGCCGAAAAACTGTTCTTTTACAAAATGGGAAACACTATACTTGTAGCCCAAGCGCGGGGCGTTTTGACGCTGGTATTAGCGCAGTGTGGAGTACCGCTGTTCGAGTTTACCCCAGCGCAAATTAAAAAAGCATTAACTGGGCGTGGGAATGCTGACAAATCGGAAGTGCAAGAGGCTGTGGCGCGGGAGTTAGAATTAGGTTATATTCCGAAACCAGATGATGCGGCGGATGCTTTGGCCGTAGCTTTAACTGGTTGGTATGATGATGATATTTGTCCGAAAAAAATAGCATTGGAAACCGTAAAAATTTAATCTAATCTTCAGTCTCGCGTTGCGCGGACTTTGCTTGTGTAGAAGCGATTTCAATCGCCGATTCCTCTAATTCCCATTTAAACCATCGGCAAATTCAACACAAATCCCGGCAACACATCTTCTCCCGACAAACTAACTGGAAATTGTACAATCTCCACCTCACGATTAGCGCGATAAATTTCTGCTTGTTGGTCTTGAGGATTAATCAACCAACCCAAACGCAAACCGCTGTTGAGATATTCCTGCATTTTCTCTTGAAGCGGCCGCAGCGAATCTGTGCGCGATCTCAATTCTATGACAAAATCAGGACAAATCGGCGGAAACTTCTCTCTTTGTTCGTCATTTAAAGCAGACCATTTTTCCAAACTAACCCAAGCGGCATCCGGGGATCTGTCTCCATTATTAGGCAGCCGAAAAATAGTTGAAGAACTAAACACTCTCCCTAGCTGCGTTTGACGGTTCCACAAACCCAAATCTGTAATTAAATCCGCTTCTCGATTGCCGCTGACTCCGCCTACTGGTGACATAATGATAATTTCTCCTTTAGCTGTCCGTTCAAATTGCCAATCTCGATTCATTTGGCACAAACGGTAAAACTGTTCATCTGTTAATTCGACAGTATCTAAGTTTAAAGTAACTGTTGTCATTTTTCCTAACTTCCGAGAAATATGAGTCCTACTAACCTATTTTAGCGCCGCTTTTTGTCCATTTTAACATCACTCCTCATAGTTCGGACTTAAGCTTTAATACGGGGTTTAAGCCCCAGCCCGACTATTACGAAGTGCAAAATATCCGTGGAAAAGGTAATTAAGTTCGATCGCCCAATTCCCACTTAAATCAAAAAAATGCTATAATAGCAACTTTAATTGCTAAACTTGTCCCGCCAGCAGAGAACCCAGGAAAATAATATGGTGATTATTACCTCACAACAAATAGCCCAATTTCGCTCGCAATTAGCGGAATATCCCGAAGCCCTAAAAGCCCTCGATGAAATCGAAGATTGCGAAGGTAACATCGAAGATGCAGCGATATCTCTAGCAATTCAAGCCGGACAAGAACCGAATATATCAGAAAATTGGTTAGACGGATTGGCCAAAAGATGTCGCGTTGCTATCTGCAAATCAGAGGTTAAAGAAGAGTTGACAAACGGACAATTGAATGCTGCCTTTAGAGATTTAGTTGCTGCAAAGGTTTGTCCAGAGATTTTGGTGACGGCGGTGATTATTTATGTGTTTAAAACTGGGGTTAATGAATTTTGTGAACCTCTCGAATATAAACTGTAAAGCCATCGCTGCATTTAAAAAGTACGCGCGTGCGAAGCTATCCCGAAGGGTAGGGAATCGCCCCCATTTCTCAAAACATGATACAACGAGGCGATCGCACTTTTTCTCTACCCCTGTGCACTTCTGTACCCAGCCGGCACCAAATCCGGCGACAAACCCAAAGATTTCCCCAGCAAACGAGCAAGTTGCACTAAAAATTTAGCAGTATCTTCGTCACCTTCGCCGGCCATTGAAGCCGATATCTGGATTAGCATTTGCACAAATCCCGCATCAATTAAATCGGAACAGGAACTCAAAACCTCTGGTTCTTGGCCGTTGGGACAGGTAAGCACTCGCTCGATTAAGTTCAAATAAGCCTCTTGGCGGTCTGGATTCATTTTGGGAGGATCTGTACAGTAAATAATTTATTATTACGTTTAAGTCAGTCCTGTCAATCAGGCGATCGAATATGCGATCCCCGTCTTTCCTCTAGAAACTCCATTCAGTCGGGAATAGACAGAAGCTTAAAGAAAATCTTAAGTTTCTCAATGCTAGTTTAGTCGAGGTAAAGTGGGCCTCGGCGCACGCTAGGATTCAAGGTAAGGTGCGCCGAGGCGCACCCTACGATTCAAGGGAATTAAGAATATACAAAATGAAAATAGGAATATTTTTAGGAAATTTAGGAAATCCCGCCATTTACTATCCCGCATTAGCTAAAATTACCGGCGGCGTCGGGGCAAGTATTTTGCTTTGCAAGTTATTTCAATGGCAATCTGAAGTAAAAAATTACGAAAATTGGATAACAACTAACTGCGATGAGATTGAAGTAGCCACTGGTTTAAATTGCGAAGAACAAGAATTAGCCAGAAGTCAACTCAAAAGTCGATCCCTCCTCAAAGAAAAATTAATTAATTACCACATATACACCTTAGAATTATGGCCAGACATCGACGCCTTCGAGGCTATAATTTATAATTTTTCAGCCCAGAATAACCAGAATTTTATAACAGAAACATCCCGTCCCAACAACAATCCTGTAGAAATTGTTGGCGAAAATTTCCCCCGAAATCCGGCTGTTAAAACCGATAAATATTTCGGTCAACCCCGCCAGCAAATAGCCGTTGCTGTCACCCCGAATTACCGATTTAGCGGCCCTTGGAATTCCCAAGAAGAACTGCACAACTTTCAGCGAGCCTTAGAAGCATATGCCAAAGAACGTAATTTATGGTTTGGCAATCCTTCTGGCTGGGCATTTAAAGTTATTGACAGCATGACAAAAGGCTTAACCTCGACTTTTTGGGAGGAATTTATCGCCGGAATCCCGTTAGGAGAAAGTCAGAAAGTCAAGCGGGATTGGGAAATCGAGCCGGAAGTGCCTTATCCTGCTTTTGAAGAGGAGCGAATTCAGTATTACGTCCACAAAGGCGAACCGCTAGAATCCGCAGTATCTAAAGCTCGTGCTGACTTGAGAAACCCGGTTTTGGGCAAAGATTTGTGGGAGGGTTTTTTGCGAAAGTGCGATCGCCTTGCTGACGATGCGCTCAAAGCAAAACAGCAGGGCGTTGACACACCATATCTGCCGTCTTCCTTCAACGAAAAACCGCAAATCACCAAGGATAGCGTGATGCGGAAATTAGGGGCGATCGCGCCGCAATTTGCCCTCAATCAATCCACATCTGACCCAATGCCAGAACCGCGAAAACTTGCAGAAACAGCATCGCCAACTCCCGCCGAAATTCCCAGTATTTCCGCTTTGCAAAAAGCTTACAACACTCCTCTCGGTCGAAGTATAATTGAAAAACAAATCGCAGCCAATCCAGACTGGGGCTACGAAATAGTAGACGGTGAAATAGTCGAATCAATCCCTTTTTAGGAGGCGAATATGAAACGAATTAGCGAGATTAATCCGCTGGGGGAAGAGCGACCAAATCCTTCTGAGGAAACTCGGGAAAATCTGCGGCGGTCAAGATTGCAGCGAGAAAGAGATGAAGGATATCAAAAGTTAGTTGAACTCTGCGATTTGGGCGAATACGACATGGCCGAACAGTTGGCAAATCGACATTTTAACTGGGGTTATGAAATAGTTGATGGTGTTGTGATGGAAAGAATAGATTAGGTATTACCCCAAGTCAGGACACGGCAGTGCCGTTTCCCTACAATTAATCGCGCGATGGTTATCAGAAAAGGAAGATTGATGATTATGGTGTAGGGACACGGCACTGCCGTGTCCTCCTTATCTTGTGCAAGTTGACTACCACAATCTCTATGTTAGAATCATAGTTAAAACTTAAATAACTCTCAAAATATGACCACAACTATTAATGCCAAAAACCTAACATTAGCAGAAGTACACCGTCTGTTCGGATTTCAAAAGCAGTACACTAACTCATTTACCCCTCTGTTATCCCTTGAAGATATCACAGAACACGAACAGCAGGAACTTATACAAATTAGGGATGATTTCGATGACTACATTTCAACGGATCGAGTTTCTGAAGGACTGGTAAAAGCTCTGACTACTTTTCCCCTAATGCGATTGGCTGGCTTCTACCGCCGCCCGATTAAAATTAGTTTAGAACAAGACATCGCTGAAATTAGCATTGAAGATGAAGATACAATCGTTAAAGGACGGTTTGATATCTTGGCTGTCAACAGGATAAAACCTATCAGAAGCGATACATATTTTTGGGTTTTGGTGATTGAAAGTAAAAATTCTGGAATCAACGCATTGATGGGTTTATCCCAATTGCTAACCTATGCTTATCAAAATTTAAAATATCAAGACACAATCTGGGGTTTGACAACAAACGGAATGCACTATCAGTTCGTCAATATTCAGCGCGGCAATACCCCAACCTATCAGCTAATGCCTTTGCTAAACCTAATGGAGTCCGAATCGTCAATTCTGTTACTGCAAGTTTTAAAAGCCATTTGCAAGCTATAAAAAAGATGAGGCAGAAATTTTCTCTCTTGCCTCAAACTTTAAAATTGAGCAGTTATTCATCTATAACCGCTCAAATGTTTGCCAGGTTTTTCCAAACGCTTCTAGTTCTGGAGCACAACAGATTACTGTCAAATAGCTGCCTACGGTGTGTCGCTTGAGACGGCTCAATGCTACATAAATAGTAGCTAGGTCTTCTGGTAAGTTGGCGCGACTAATATGGATGACCATGCAGCGAGACTCCCAACCTTTAAAGCTGTGAATTGTGGTAGCCTTAACTCTAGCATCACCCATAAAAAAGCCCAATTTGCGGTGCTTTTGCTCGATGTGGTCGTTACCGAAAACATGGGCTGTTTTGACGTTACTTCGTTCAAGTAATTCGACACACTGCAAACCAACTTTATGATCTTGTACAAGCAAAGTAATGTCAGAATAAGCTAATGTTTCAGGTTGAGTCCAAATTGGCATACTTAACACTGCATCAGCACAAAACCTAGCGGTTTGAACATCAGGGTTTAACTGAACCCACCGCATTTGTACAGGCCAAATATCGAGTTCTGAAGTTTCAGCTTCAGGAATATTAATCGAGATATTTGGTAAATACTGCTTGGCATATTTCTCCAAATAAGTGATTAAAGTAGGAGGCATCCGATAGCTGATATCCAGCCTAGTCCACGGGCCAACAAACCCAGCCCCTGCCATACTTTCCTCTGTCCAATCTTTAGCTCGTTGGTAAAGGTCTTGCGTCTCATCTGCCACTAGCAGCATTTCACCTTTGTCCCGACGTACCTTGCGGAGAGTATTCCACCAATCAAGATTAAAATCCTGACCTTCATCAACTAAAATAGCATCGTAGGTGGGGATTTGCCTTTGCTCCTTTTCTTTCTTTCGATCTTGTGATATCACCTCATTGACTAAATTAATTAAATCTACTTCCAGAACTTCATCAATATTTTTTCCGTCCCCCCACAGTGCATCGTACTTATTTTTAAATCCTGCGGCCAAGCAAACTCCCTTACACCATTCGTGGAAGTGACACCAAGTAATATATTGACTATCCATTTTCTTGGGCATTTGATAGCGGACAGCTACATCTCTCAAGTAATGCCACAAGGTAATGTTAAAAGTAACAACTAAAATATCTTTCTTTTGTGTAGATAATAGAGCCGCCTTTGCTGCCAAAACCAAGGACTTGCCTGACCCTGCTGAACCCTTGATGCGTCGATAACCTGTTGCGGTGCGAGTTGCTACTAAATCTTGTTGTTTTTTGTTCAGTTCAAGTGGCTGTCGCTGAGTTGACTCAGAATCTGGTTCAATCAACCAATGTCGCAAGTCCTTGGCCAGTTGAGCGTTCATAAATTTAGAGGAACGCCAACGGGATGAAGGAAAAACTTTATTTAACTCCTCTCCTTCTAGCGCATCAATACCAACAATTGGGTAATATGGTTCTTTAGCGTCTAAGAGCTTGAAATATTTTTGAAAAGGATAGAATAATCTCTCGATTTTGCTGGTAGTGGCTGTAGTTAAAATGACACCAGCGGTAACAATAGATAAAAATTTACCATCAGTCAAAGCGTTAATTGCCAGTCGCGGACAGTACAGGTTCAAAATGCTATTTTTATAATGAATAGCTTTCTCAATAGGGTTATCCGCCACCTTAAAATCCACACCTGTGCGGGAAGTAGCCCAAAGTTCAGGGATGCCTTCTAAGGACATTTGCACTCTGTAAGGCATCGCATTTAGATCCCAGTCTTTGATCTCATAAACTGCTATCCCGACTTGAGGGTTTAATAAAACAAAGTCAGGTCGCAAACCGTTAAGGTGTGGCTGAATGTAAATTTCCCACTCCTCTGGCAAGTGTTTCAGAAAAAACTCTAAAACCTTTCTTTCTCCCTGTGTCAGAGGCGTTCTCAAAAAAGATAGTTGGTTAAGCGGTGGAGAAATAAATCTAGGCATAATTCTAAATCAGAATAAGTTTATTGTGTGGTATTCCAGACTTTAATAAAATTAAGCCAAGTAGAAACAATAGGTAAATTGCTTCTACTTGGCTTAGGCTTACGAACTTCTAACAATTCAAGCGGTCTTTAGTAGCCTCTGGTGTTAGGCTTGTGCACGATGAAGCTGAGCACTTGGCACTGCTTCACGTTGTCAAAACCCATGACGCGGATGTAGCAACTAGGATTTTCTTGGCGGCAAGCTTGAATTTCAGCCATGATTTCTTGGACGCTGCGAGCACCAAACAAAGGCAATTTCCACAAAGTCCAGTAGCGCATTTCAGCAGCAGAGGTTTCGTTGAATTCTACGCCGGGAATGTAGCCTTGATCCAAGATGTACTGAAGTTGCTTGGCAATTTGCGAATCTGTCAGCGGCGGCAAATAGGACAGAGTTTCGTAACGACGCTCTTTAGGTAAAGTCTTCATTTTTTGTATCTCTAAGGTGTGTGTTCGATCGCACTTGTCGATCGGTTAACTGGACAAATTATCCAGATTCGGTTCAGAATCAATTGATGTTTCAGGATTACTGCTAGAAACAGACCAATTAAGTTGCGTAGTTCGCTCTAAATGCTGGCGTCTGTGTTCCATATTCGCCTGTTGAATGCCAGTAGAAACCATTTCTGGCAAATATTCTGTCACATCGTGAGCCAGATACTCTCGCACAGTCATGATCCGAAATCCTAAATCTTGATTTTCCCTCAGCAACTCTTGAATGTATGCTTCTCCATCTTGGATTTTGGCCTTCGTGGAAAAGTCGTTCAACCAGATTGCCAAAGGAGGATTGGTTTCGCTCAACTGAGCGACCACCATCCGCACGGATTGATAGGTTAGGTAACTTGCCAGCACCTTAGCGGTGTCTTTCGCAACTTGTTTGAGATCCATTTTTGACCCCAGCTCCCTCAAATTTTAGATTTTGGATTTTAGATTTTGGATGCAAACTTACTGGTAAATCTTCTTCAAAGATAAAGACTTCCCAGCAAGTTTGCGACCTAAAACCTAAAATCTCAAACCCAAAATCATCAAACGGTATCCATTGCCTCGAACTCAAACTTGATTTCTTTCCAGAGTTCGCAAGCAACAGCGAGTTCAGGAGACCATTTGCAAGCTTCGCGGATCACGTCGCCGCCTTCGCGCATCAAGTTGCGGCCTTCGTTACGAGCTTGGACGCAAGCTTCCAAAGCAACGCGGTTAGCTGTTGCACCAGGTGCGTTGCCCCAAGGGTGGCCCAAGGTGCCGCCGCCGAACTGCAAGCAGGAGTCGTCGCCGAAGATTTCCACCAAAGCTGGCATATGCCAGATGTGGATACCGCCAGAAGCAACCGGCATGACACCGGGCATGGAGGCCCAATCTTGGGTGAAGTAAATACCGCGGCTGCGGTCTTCTTCGATGTGGTCTTCGCGCATCAAGTCTACGAAGCCCATCGTGATGCCTTTTTCGCCTTCGAGTTTGCCCACAACTGTACCGGAGTGCAGGTGGTCGCCGCCGGACATCCGCAAGCACTTGGCAAGCACGCGGAAGTGAATACCGTGGTTTTTCTGACGATCGATCACGGCGTGCATGGCGCGGTGAATGTGCAACAGAATACCGTTGCGGCGGCACCATTTGGCCAAGCTGGTGTTTGCAGTGAAACCACCAGTCAGGTAGTCGTGCATGATGATCGGGGTTTTGATTTCTTTGGCGAATTCTGCCCGTTCCATCATTTCTTCAAAGGTAGGGGCAGTTACGTTGAGGTAGTGACCCTTGACTTCGCCGGTTTCTGCTTGAGCTTTTTCAATAGCTTCTTGAACGAACAAGAAACGATCGCGCCAGCGCATGAACGGTTGCGAGTTGATGTTTTCGTCGTCTTTGGTGAAGTCCAAACCGCCGCGCAGAACTTCGTAAACGGCACGGCCGTAGTTCTTAGCAGACAGACCCAATTTGGGCTTAATTGTACAGCCCAGCAAAGGACGGCCGTACTTGTTCAATTTGTCCCGCTCAACGGTAATACCGTGAGGAGGGCCTTGGAAAGTTTTCAGATAAGCAATCGGAACCCGCAAATCTTCCAACCGCAGAGCGCGCAGGGCTTTGAAACCGAAAACGTTACCGACCAAAGAGGTCAGCAAGTTGGTGACGGAACCTTCTTCAAACAAATCCAAAGGATAAGCAATGAAGCAGATGTACTGGTTGTCTTCGCCGGGAACTGGCTCGATGTCGTAGCAGCGACCTTTGTAGCGGTCGAGGTCGGTCAGGAGGTCAGTCCAAACAGTCGTCCATGTACCTGTAGAAGATTCAGCGGCCACAGCAGCTCCAGCTTCTTCTGGGGGAACTCCCGGCTGCGGTGTGACGCGGAAAGCAGCCAAAATATCTGTATCTTTCGGCGTGTAGTCCGGCGTGTAATACGTTAGTTTATAGTCTTGAACTCCGGCTTTATACCCAGCCTTTGATTGAGTTTGGGTTTGCGCGTAAGCCATATCTCGCTTCCTAGTATTCGCTTAATTTTTTTGCCCGATCGCAGGCTGTTAAAAATATATCAATAAAGTGACACGCTGAAATTTTAATATTCTTTTAATCATCATAAGTATTGTTTATTTAGCTTTACATTAGGAAATTTTATGTTACATATCTTATCAAACTAAAGTGGCGAAGGATGCAGGGGGAAAGGCTGGGGATCGCAGAGCGGGCGGGGAATTTCGATCGCGCGAAAGATATTTGGCAGCGAGCCTAACAGCGAATAAATACGGTTTATGTAAAGAATTTAATACTGAAAAATCAGAATTGAAAATTGGTAATTGGTAATTGGTAATTGGCAAGAAAAATTAGTTATAAATACCTAAAGTTGTGGTTGGCAGTTGAGATCGCCCCATCGATCTCAACTGCAATTGACTATTGTAGCAATCTCAAATCCCAAATCCCGTAGGGTGGCTAGAAACCGGGTTTCTACGAAAAATTGGCGTTTATTAACCACAAATATACAAAGAAACCCGGTTTCTGAGGTCGCAAGTGCGATCGCGAACTAATGCAGCAATTCTTCAATCCCAAATCCCAAATCTAAAATCCCCTGACTGCCACTACTGGCAAACTCAAAAATCGACAGCATAGCACATAATATGGACAGGACTTGTGCCGCAACCTGGTTTCTCAACCCAAATCCGTCGTTACAGCAATTTAACCTCGCTGAAAACCGGGTTTCTGCGTTAGCTGCGCGTAAGTCTACTATGGATATTTAGCCCCATTTTTACTCTGGTTGTGCCTCACCCCCCTTCAAAAGCCGTCCACTGCATCAATCCAGATTGCCCAAGACCCTACCCTCAGACTTGGGGCAATAATTTTTGTCAGAGTTGCGGGACTCCGCTGCGGCTAAAAAATCGCTACGTACCTCTACAAGGCCTCGGTTCCGGGGGTTTTGCAGCGATTTTTACAGTTTGGGACACAGAAACTGAAACCGAGCGCGTCCTGAAACTGTTGCTGGAAACTTCCCCGAAAGCGCTGAAACTGTTCGAGCAAGAAGCTTGGGTTTTGGCACTTTTGCGGCACCCTGGCGTCCCTAGAGTCGAGCCGGACGGTTATTTTCACGTCCAAACCCAAAATTTTGCTCTCAGCGAGGGAAATGCGGCGAGGCGCTTACCTTGTTTGGTAATGGAAAAGATTCACGGCAAAACTTTAGAAGAGGTTCTCAACGATCACCCCCAGGGGTGTCCGCAGGAATGGGTGTTTAGTTGGCTGAGTCAAGCTGTGGAAATTTTAGAGGAGTTGCACAGGTGTCAGATTATTCACCGCGACATTAAACCCTCTAATTTAATGCTGCGAGACCCAGAATCACCACAAGCTTTACTGAACAATGGTTTGGGCGGTTTGCAGTTGGTAACGATCGACTTTGGGGGAGTTAAGCAGATGGGCGGTGGCGAACCCGTGGGTAAAGATTCTCCGAGTTCGACGCGGTTGATTTCGCCCGGGTACAGCCCGCCGGAACAAATTGTGGGAGGCGGTGTGGTGCCGGCAACGGATTTTTATGCCCTGGGGCGGACTTGCATTCATTTGCTGACGGGGAAGTATCCGGCCGAAATTGAAGATCCGATGACGGGAGAGTTGCGGTGGCGCCACATCGTCTCTGTGAGTCCGGCTTTGGCGAATTTGTTGGACGATATGGTGCGATCGAACGTGCAGCAGCGTCCGGCGACGGCTGGAGATGTTCGGGCGCGTTTGCAGGAGATTTATGCTAGGAGTAATGGCAAAATCGCGATCGCCCCAATCGGTCAAGCTATTTTAGAATTTTGCAGGCAAGTAGTGGTGGCGGGGGCGCAAAAAACTGTCAGCCTGACTGGTTTTGTGTTTGGGGCGATCGCCCAAATCGTGGTAGCTTCTCTGGATACGGGCTGGGAAATGGTGCTCGGCGGCGTTGGTGGAAGTGCGGGGGCGATCGGCGGTTTGGTTTTGGGCTATGCTTCGCCTATCGGCCCGGAAATTGCCAGTTTTCTGAATGAAGGTTTGCATCAATTAATCCCTAACATGACTTTCTCTGTCGGGCCGGAAGTGCTGCTGTTTGGATTTGCGGGGTTGGGAACTGCGATCGGTTTGACGGATGCGGGGAGTTTTCGCCAGCACAAACAGTATTGGCTGTCTGGATTGATGGGAGCTCAGGGTTATTTGTTGGCGGGTTTGTGCTGGATGGAAGCAACAGCTTCTAGCGGTGTGCAGGGGGTTATTTTGGGAGCTTTTGCGATCGCCACTTTAACGATCGGAATGGGTTTGCGCAGCCATCAATTAGTTCACGCTTTGGTAGTGGCTGTTTGTTCTACGGGACTGTTTCTGTTTCTAAATGCTTTGAGCATTTTTCCAGGGAGTTTCTTTGGGATTATGTCGCCGTCTTACGCTGTAATCGGCTGGCTGCAAGTTTGGGGTACTGTCGCATTTTTTGGTTTGTTGGGAAGTGCGATCGGGCTTTGTTTGGGAGTTAGTCACTATTTGGTTGTGCCGTTGTTAAGGTGGTTGGGTTGGAAGTAATTGTGTTGAGCAACGCAGGACACGGCAATGCCGTTTCCCTACCACAAAACGATCGTGAACACGACCTGAGAGATATAACCATTGCCAGATTAATTTTAGGGACACGGCAGTGCCGTGTCCTGACTTGCGGGTAATATCAATTTAGATGTAAGACAGCTTATAATTATGGATAACGTTAAATAATAGCCTCAGAGTGCCATGTCAAAAATATTACTAGAATCTTTTCGGACAGCCTATGCAAATATGGAGTTGTCGCCGCTGATAACTCCGAAGGAAGTCGAGAACTTTCGAGTAGAATACGGGACGGAAGTCCTCGAACAATTAGAGCAATTAGTCGAAGATGACCCTTCCGGTAGGGGTAAAATTATTTTTAGCGGACATCGCGGCTGCGGCAAGTCTACACTGTTGGCGGAGTTTTGCCGCCAGATGGACGATCGCTATTTTACCGTGTTTTTCTCGATTTCCGACTTGATTGAAATGTCGGATGTCAATCATATCAATATCTTGTTTGCGATCGCAGTTCAGTTGATGGATGCAGCCGAAAAACAGCAAATTCCCATCAAAGAATCAATTAAAGAATCATTTTATAACTGGTTTGCAACTAAAACTAAAACAAAAATTGATGAATTGGGCGCCAGCGGATCGGTCGGTTTTAACTTGTTTAAGATGATTACAGGCAAGTTAAAAGCTGATGCAACGGTTCGTGAAGAAATTAAACAAGAATTTATTCGCAAAGTTTCTGATTTGGTGGCGACAATTAACGAGATTGCTGCCGTAGTTCGAGAAGGCGCGCAAAAAGACGTAATTGTAGTGATTGATGACCTGGATAAGTTGGATTTAGGTGTCGTCCGCCAAGTTTATCAAGAACATATCAAAGCGCTGTTTTTGCCGAATTTTAGGATGATTTTAACAACTCCTATTTCCGCGCTGCGAGATGTCTCTTTGGCCGCTACCGTGGAAACGGAAACTAACGATCAAATCGTGTTCATGCCAGTCACAAAGCTGTTTAAACGCGGCGAAAGCCGAAATGCTGATGCTGTTGCTATGGCGGAACCGGCGGCGAGATTGAAAGAGATTTTAGCTAAACGCTTGGGAAGCGACTCGATCGAACCGGAAACACTGGATCGCGTTGTCGCATACAGCGGTGGAGTATTGCGAGAATTGATTAGAATTGCTAACGAATGCTGCCGCATTTGTTTGCGGTTGATCCGGCGGAATCCAGAAGCTGCGGTTAAAATTAATGCTGAGGTGTTTGAGGAAGCGATTAATAAATTGCGGATCGATTTCGATACCCGTTTGGGAACGACTGATTATGAGATGTTGATTGCAACTTACAGAGATTTTAAACCTGCTGACCCGAAAGCACAAGGGTTTTTGGACTTGCTGCACGGGTTGTATGTTTTGGAGTATCGCAATGCTGTTTTGTGGTACGACATTCACCCGATCGTGCTAGAATTGTTGAAGCAGCGAGATGATTTTCCGAGTGAATAGTTGAAACGGCGGTTGAAACCGCGACTAAACAAACGAAGTCCGCCTTCGCGGACTAAGATAATGTGTGAGTCCAAAATCGATCCCCCCTAGCCCCCCTTAATAAGGGGGGGACAAGAGTATTCAAAGTCTGCCTTAATAAGGGGGGACAAGAGTATTCTCAAAGTCAACCCCTACTCCCCTTCTTAAGGGGGATTTAGGGGGATCGAGACTTCGATACAACTGACAAGCAATTATGTGGAATCTCAACAGTCAAAACCAAGATAATTATGAAGATTTACTCGTGTCAATTGAAGCGGGTAAAGATATTCTCAACTTGCTAATTGCTGTTTGCGACGATAGCGACTGTCGCGATCGCCTAATTTCAGATTATGAAGCACAACTCGAACCGGATATCCGCCGCTATCGCGTAGAATTGGCGAGGGGTGAACCGAGTTTGCGATCGGCGATCGCCAATTTAGTCGAACAAGAAGCGTATTTGCAGCAGCGGGGAAAAGCCGTTATCACCGTGACGGGTGCGGAAAAACTGCGGTTTTTTAAACAATTTGGCGAAAGTCGATCGGAACAAGAAGTGTTTTTTGGCTATTTGCAATGGACGCGGGAAGCAATGCGGGAGTTTCCGTTTTCGATTGTCTTGTGGGTGACGCGACAAATTGAAGTTTTGATTAGTAACGAGTCTCCTGATTTTTGGAGTTGGCGGAAAGGCGTGTTTCGCTTTGATACGAAAAAAACTGCGGCTGTTTCCAAAACGGAATTTGAACCGTTTCGACTGCTAGTTGAAGGCGACGATCGCGAACCGCCGAGTTTGATTCCGCTGGAAGATTTGCAGGATTTAATCGCGCGAACCGAACAGAAAAAAGGACTCGAAGACCCGAGTTTGGCAAGTCTTTATGCCAGTATGGGGAAGATTTATGACAGAAGGATCAAGTCGGGAGAGTGCGAAAATTTTCACCAAGAGTATGAATTGGCGATCGACTATTTTAAAAAGGCGATCGGCCTTCAACAAGAGTTAGATGTGGAACTGACCTTATCAAGTAGTTTAAATTACCTCGCCGGACTTTATAAATCCCAAGGCAGGTACTCGGAAGCGGAATCTCTGTATTTGCAAACATTACAAATTAATAGGAACTCGCTCCCGGAAAATCATCCTATTTTAGCCACAAACCTCAACAATTTAGCTTTACTTTATAAATCCCAAGGAAGGTACTCGGAAGCAGAAATGCTGTATTTGCAAGCAGTGGAAATAGACAGGCGTTCGCTCCCAGAAGACCATCCCGCTTTAGCCACTTACCTCAACAATTTAGCCGCACTTTATTATTCCCAAGGAAGGTACTCGGAAGCGGAACCGCTGTATTTGCAAGCAGTGGAAATAGACAGGCGTTCGCTCCCAGAAGACCATCCCAAGTTAGCCAGTTATCTCAACAATTTAGCTGAACTTTATCGTTCCCAAGGTCGATACTCGGAAGCAGAACCGCTGTATTTACAAGCAGTGGAAATAGACAGGCGCTCGCTCCCAGAAGACCATCCCAAGTTAGCCAGTTATCTCAACAATTTAGCTCAACTTTATCAATTACAAGGAAGGTACTCGGAAGCGGAACCGTTGTATTTACAAGCAGTGGAAATAGGCAGGCGCTCGCTCCCAGAAGACCATCCCAATTTAGGCAATCCCCTCAACAATTTAGCCACACTTTATTATTCCCAAGGAAGGTACTCGGAAGCAGAACCGCTGTATTTGCAAGCAGTGGAAATAGACAGGCGCTCGCTCCCAGAAAACCATCCCAGTTTAGCCAATCACCTCAACAATTTAGCCGAACTTTATCGTTCCCAAGGCAGGTACTCGGAAGCGGAACCGCTGTATTTGCAAGCATTAGAAATTTTTCGCAAAAAATCACCAGAAAACCACCCCGACATTCACGTTGTGTGGGGAAATTATGTTGGGCTGTGGCGGGAAGGAATAAGTAAAGGAGATTTGACGTTTAAGCAATTGCAAGAACATCCTTTCGGGGAACAGTTATTAGCAGAATTTCAGGAATAGATAAAAAGATACCTCTCAGTTACAAATATTGTTAAAATGTACAATTCACCATCGCTATGCTAATCAAGCCGCTGTCAATTAAGTGCGTCTCAAGATTTTCAATGATTTGTACGATCGCGATCGCCCTTGTGCTCAGCAGCCCCAATCTCGCCAAAGCCGAATCGCGAGAACAAGCCGTCGATCGATTGACGGATATCCTATTCTACAGGGTTAATCCTCAACTAAACAATCGGAAACTCCAAGCGGGCGATCGCGAATATAGCAATGAATGGCGGAGATTGCGCGAAGCGATCGATCCGCGAGTTAAGCCCGCCCAAGAAGTCTGCAACAGTCCGGGTCCGGGAGATATCGGATGGGAATTCACAGTAATTAATGGCGAAACATACCAACAAACTTACGATCGCCTTGCAGATACAATTTTTTACAGCCGTCATCCTCAACGAACCGGACAGCAAATTCCCAAAAGCGATAAAATCAGCATCAGTGAATGGTCGGCAATTCGACAAGAGATGTTTCTTTCTAATTGTGGATTATGATCTGAAAGTAGATCGAAAACTATGCTAATTAAATCACTGTCAATTAAGTCAATCTCGAAGTTTTTAGGGGTGTTTGCGTTAACTTTTGCCATGCTTCTCGGCGGCGCAAATCTAGCCGCTGCTGGATCGCGCGATTTAGAATCGCGAGAACAAGCTGTGGATAGGTTTACGGATTGGTTTTTCTACAAAGTTAATCCTCAGTTAGGAGATCGAAAATTGCGATCGGACGATTCTCCTGTCTACATCCGCGAATGGAATGCTATTCGCGGTACAGTCGATCGAGAAATGATTGCTACACCAGGAGATTGCGTCGGTGATGCTTTCTGGGACTTTGATGCTGGTTCTCACGGGCGATCGCTCGATCGCATTGCAGATACAATTTGGGAGATCCGCGATCCATCGGGTGATAAAACTCGTGCAGATGTTTCTAAACAAGAATGGAAGAAGCTTCGACAATCAATATTTAGAGAGCATTTCTGCTATTAATGTGCAACATTTTTAAGCAAAAATTTACCAATAAAGAACAACATCGCTCTCAGTGACAAATCTTGTTAAAATGTACAAGATGCACCCTAGATCGTATATAATTTATTCAACGGAAAACAGAATCATTCTCTAGCCAAACAAAAGGATAAAAAAATGGGCAGAGTTACCGCAACAATAACCGTCACCAATCACATTGATGAAATTCTTGGAGAAAGAGGGTTCATCCCCGCAGAGCAAATACGCTCTCTCACCATCGATAACGTCTTAGTCGATACAGGGGCAACTCGACTCTGTTTGCCAGCAGATATTATCAGTCAGTTGGGTTTGCCAATGTCAGGTGAAATCGACGGACATACGGCAATAGGAACCAGAAAATTTCGTCTGTTCAAAGATGTCAGTCTTGCCGTAGCTGGCAGGGAAGGCAGGTATGATTGTGTAGAACTTCCCGCAGGAGAAGAACCTTTACTCGGCTTAATTCCCCTCGAAGATTTGGGTTTAGAACCGGACTTGAAAAATCAGCGGTTGATTGTTTTGCCGGCGGAGGGAATGCAAAGCTATATTCGGGTGTAAAATTCCGATTAGTTCCATCTCTTCGTCTCGCGTTGCGCGGAATTCGTTTGACTATATGAGCGATTTCAATCACCAAATGATTTTAAATACCCCGTTTATCTCTTAGTCCGCGCAGGCGGACTTCGTTTGTATAGAAGCAATTTCAATCGCCGAATTATCTAGGAGTCAACTAAAATGTCAGTCACTACTAATCAATTAATTCAGTGGAAACAACAAGGGCGGTCAATTGTTGCCCTGACAGGTTATGATTATGCGATCGCCCAACTCATCGACCAAGCAGGCGTAGATATCATCCTCGTCGGCGATTCCCTCGCCATGACAGTCTTAGGCTACGAAACTACGCTACCGCTAACTCTCGATGAAATGCTGCACCACGCTAAAGCTGTGCGCCGTGGAGTTAAACAAGCATTAATTGTTGTCGATTTGCCGTTTTTGACTTATCAAGAAAGCCCCCAGCAAGCCATGCACTCGGCGGGGAGAGTTTTGAAAGAAACAGGCGCTCAAGCTGTAAAATTAGAAGGTGGATATCCAGCAATGGCGGCCACAGTTTTGCAGCTAACATCCGCCGGAATTCCAGTTATGGGACACGTCGGTTTAACTCCGCAGTCTGTACACCAACTCGGCTACAAAAAACAAGGAAAAACTGTTGAAGCTGCCGATCGCATCATAGCAGAGTCGATCGCGCTTCAAGAAGCCGGTGCTTTTGCGATCGTGTTAGAACACATTCCCGCAGACTTAGCCGCTCAAATTACCCAAAAATTAAGTATTCCCACCATTGGTATCGGCGCGGGGCCGCACTGCGACGGCCAAGTTTTAGTTACTTCCGATTTGTTGGGACTTTCCGAAAAACAGCCGCCTTTTGCGAAAGCTTATGCCAATTTGCGAGAAACGATTACCCAAGCTGTCAAAGATTATTCCCTCGAAGTTAGAGAAGGCAAATTTCCCGAATAGGTTCTTAGTGAGGAATTGAGTCCTTAAAAATGAGGAATAAAATCCTCACTAAAAACCTAATTTACACTTTCGGCTGGCCCTCTTCCTCTTTATTTTTCTCCCGATCAACAGCTTCATCATCAGATTGACCGATGCCATCCTTAAAACTACGCAAAGTTTTGCCTAAAGCATTTCCTAACTCAGGAATCTTCTTGGGCCCGAAAATTAGAATAGCGACTACCGCAACAATGCCCATTTCGGGCAATCCCAGACCAAACATACAAAATCTCCTGTAAAACTTGCTCGATCGTAAGTCAATCTACTGATATTGTTAAAGTATCTACCTTTTTTCCTGCATCCTGCAACAGTAGAATCAAGTTTTATTAAGCTATCCCCCGATAAATAGGAATGTTAGAAATATCCCAGCCTTCTCTGCGCGAACAACAGCACCATCTCATCCGCGATTTAGCCGATCGGATGGAAGCAGTATGGCACCGCTATCTCGACCTCGAACCCTACCACCTGCCCGCTGAGTTGGGATATATAGAAGGGCGCTTGGAAGGAGAAAAACTGATCGTGGAAAACCGCTGCTATCAAACGCCCCAGTTCCGCAAAATACACCTCGAACTCGCTAAAGTCGGGCCGGTACTTGACATTCTGCACTGCGTGATGTTTCCCAGACCGAATTATGCTTTGCCGATGTTCGGTACGGATATAGTAGCAGGCAAAGGCCAAGTTAGCGCCGCGATCGCAGACCTTTCTCCCCTCAATCGAGATCGAACTTTGTCGGAAATTTACCGAACTCAACTGGAAATTTTGCCGGTCAAGCAATTTTCTTGTCCCCGCCAAATTCCAGAATGGGGGGATATTTTCTCAGAATTTTGCCTGTTTGTGCGACCAGAGTCGATCGAAGAAAACAGTCGGTTTTTGGATATTGTTGAATCCTACGTTGAAATTCACTGCAAACAGGCAGTCGCTTCCGAACCAGTCTCTGCCGCCGAAGCATCGGAAATTCTCGACGCTCAAATTTACTACTGCACCCAGCAGCAGCAAAACGACAAAACCCGCCGCGTACTCGAAAAAGCTTTCGGTCAAGATTGGGCCGAACATTACATGACCGAGGTGCTTTTTGATATCCCTAAATAGCTGAAACTGGTTTACAATACTTAAGAGTAGGTGGGCAAAACTTAATTAGGAAATCACCTACTTTATAAATAATGGGAAAGGAATCACGGGTCAAGGATAAATCATTTTTAAAACCCCCAGGGCGAGGAGTCATCGGTTTAGCGATCGCCGCTACTCTCATTACCACAGGAGTAGGTTTTTGGCAAGTATCTCAACTTAGAAAAGCCGAAGAGTTAAAGGCGGCGGCGGCTGCTGCTGCTGCAACTCCCGTCTCCACCCGAAAGGGCGTTACCGCTTTGGGTAGGTTGACTCCGCAGGGGGAAGTTATAAACTTGTCAGCCCCTTCGGCGTCGGAGGGAGCAAGAATTGAACTGTTGCAGGTGGAAGAGGGCGATCGAGTCAGTCAAGGACAAATCATAGCAGTTCTCGATACGCGCGATCGGCTCCAAGCAATCCTCCAACAAGCCGACAAAGAAGTCAAAGTCAAACAAGCAGAATTAGCGAAAATTCAAGCAGGCGCAAAAACCGGCCAAATCGGCGCTGGGAAAGCCGAAGTTGCCAAGTTTGAAGCACAACTGCAAAGAGAAACCGAAGCCGAACAAGCTAACGTCGCCAAGTTTGAAGCTCAACTGCGAAGAGAAACCGAAGCCGAACAAGCTAACGTCGCCAAGTTTGAAGCACAACTGCAAAGAGAAACCGAAGCCGAACAAGCTAATCTTGCCAAATTTGAGGCACAACTAGAAAGAGAAACAGAGGTGCAGCAATCCAAATTGGCTAGGTTAGAAGCTCAATTGCGCGGCGAAATAGCCTCTCAAAACGCTACAGTCGATCGGCTAAAAGCCGAATTAACCAACGCCGAAGCCGAGGAACAACGCAATAAAGAACTCTCAGAAACAGGCGCAATTTCTGCTTCCGCCTACGACACCAAACGCTTAGCAGTAGATACGGCTCGCCACAAAGTCAAAGAAGCTCAAGCTATATTAGAAAAAACAGTGCAAACACTGCAAGAGCAAATAGTCGAAACTAAAGCCACAGTCAAACAAACAGTAGAAACAGGCAAGCAGGAAATCAATCAATCCCGAGCCAATCTCAAACGCAAGATAGAAACAGGCAGGCAGGAAATTAACCAAGCTAGAGCCACCTTAAATCAAAAGATAGAAACTGGCAGAGAACAAATCAATCAAGCCGAAGCAATACTAAAACAAAAAGCAGAAACCGGCCAAGAAGAAATCAATCAAGCCAAAGCAAATCTCGACCAAATTGGTGAAGTCCGTGCCGAAGACGTGCAAGCCGCCCAAGCAGCCGTCGAAAGTGCGATCGCCACCAAACAAAAAGCTCAAGTAGACTTAAACTTAAGCTACGTCAAAGCACCCGTATCCGGCTACATCCTCAAAGTTCACACCCGACAAGGAGAACGCATCAACACTCAAGACGGCATCGTAGAACTAGGCGGCACCGATCAAATGTACGCCGTAGCAGAAGTTTACGAAACCGACATTGCCAAAGTGCGAAACGGCCAGCGCGCTACCGTCAGCAGCCCCGTATTTGCAGGCACTTTGGAAGGCACAGTCGATCGCATCGGCAAACAAATCGGCAAAAAAGATGTCCTCAATACAGACCCCGCCGCCGACACCGACGCGAGAGTTATCGAAGTAAGAATTCGCCTAGATCCCGCATCGAGCAAAAAAGTTGCAACTCTGACAAACTTGCAAGTTGAAGTTAAAATAGACATCTAAAAAAGCGACTCACCCTGGATAGTTAATTTATTTATCCGTGTCCATTTTGCATCTTCCATCTTACATCTATCCATTAAATCCGTTAAATCAGTTACATCCCGTACATTGCTCGTTGCCGAACTTCCTTGATTAAAATTATGGCAAAAATACCGCTAGCTTGGGCACAGTTAACCCGCGAAAAAATGCGCTTAGTAATCGCGCTAGCCGGCATTGGATTTGCCGACTTGCTGATGTTTATGCAGTTCGGATTTAGAGACGCGCTATTTGAAAGCTCCATCAGCTTTCATGCAAAGTTAAAAGGGGATATTTTTATCACCAGCACTCAGTCAACGGCTTTAATAGCCATGAAAAGCTTTCCCCAGCGGCGCTTGTATCAAGCTTTGAGTTTTGACGGCGTTCAAGCAATCAGCCCGGTATATTTAGGCTTTGGCTTGTGGAAAAATCCCGAACCAGAAAAACGCAACACCCGCCAATTGATGGTAATCGGTTTCGATCCCGCTAATCCCATTTTTGATATGCCGGAAGTCCAGAATAATTTGGACAAAATTCAAATTTCGGATGTGGTTTTATTTGACCAAGCTTCTCGCCCGGAGTTTGGGCCAGTAGCGGAATATTTCCAGCAGGGAAAGCCTGTGCAAACTGAAATAGATAACCGTCGCGTTACTGTAGAAGGGTTATTTACTTTAGGAGCATCTTTCGGTGCTGATGGGAATATTATTACTAGCGATTTGAACTTTCTGCGGATTTTTCACACTAGAAGAACTAAAGGTTTAATTGATATAGGAATTGTTCACTTGCAGCCTGGAACGGATGTCAAGGCAGTTATTGAAAAAATGAGAGCAACTTTGCCACAAGACGTGACAATTGCTTCCAAGGAAGAGTTTGTAGCTTTTGAAAAAAAATATTGGGAAGAAAGCACCTCAATCGGATTTGTTTTCACTCTCGGCGCGGCAATGGGATTTATCGTCGGGATAGTGATTGTTTATCAAATTCTTTATACTGATGTTACCGATCATTTGCCAGAATACGCTACGCTGAAGGCGATGGGATACAAGGATATTTACTTTTTGACTGTGGTATTTCAAGAGGCTTTGATTCTGGCAATTCTCGGCTATTTGCCTGGGTTTGGGGTTTCTATGCTGCTGTACAATTTAGCGAGAAGTGCTACGAGTTTGCCGATGTACATGACTTTGATGAAAGCTGGAACTGTTTTTGCAATGACAGTTGTCATGTGTTCTGTGTCGGGGGCGATCGCAGTTAGGAAGTTGCAGGCGGCTGACCCGGCGGATATTTTTTAACGAAGGAAGAAGGAAGAAGGAAGAAGGAAGAAGGAAGAAGGAAGAAGGAAATACCAATTACAAATTACGAATTAACAGCTACAAATTACCAATGAATACTTTACCAGTTGTCTCAATTAAAAACCTCAATCATTACTTCGGCGAAGGACAACTTCGCAAACAGACATTATTTGACATCAACCTCGAAATTTATCCGGGCGAAATCGTGCTGATGACTGGGCCTTCGGGGTCGGGTAAAACAACATTGTTAACCTTGATTGGAGCTTTGCGATCGATCCAAGAAGGTAGTCTTAAAATTCTCGACCAAGAATTGCGGGGAACGGGGAAAAATAAATTAGTTCAAGTCCGCCGCGACATCGGTTATATTTTCCAAGCTCATAACTTGCTCAAATGCTTGACAGCTAGGCAAAACGTGCAAATGTCTTTAGAACTGCACAGCCATCTTTCTGGGCAAGAAACTAATGATAAAATAGAAGGAATGCTGGAAGCTGTGGGGTTGGGAGAAAGAATAGATTATTACCCGGACAGTCTTTCTGGCGGACAGAAACAAAGAGTTGCGATCGCCCGGGCATTAGTCAGCCAGCCGAAATTAGTATTAGCAGACGAACCCACAGCAGCACTAGACAGTAAATCAGGTCGAGATGTGGTAGAAATTATGCGAGGTTTGGCAAAAGAACAGCACTGCACTATTTTGCTTGTCACTCACGACAACCGCATTTTAGACATAGCCGATCGCATTATTCACATGGAAGACGGCTACCTCGCACAAGATACATCAACACCGGCTGCAACAGGCGTTCTTTCTGGCAAATAAAATTAATTCACCTAAACTTATTTCCGAGAACCGGGACGCTTTCCTCCTACTTTGGCAGGACTTTTTGTCCCACCTTTGGCTGGACTTTTAGAACTACTTTTGCCACTTTTTTGGCCTTTAGCTCCTGTCAACTGGCTCTCAGCGTCATTCGCAGGTCTGCCGGCAGGCGTTCTCGTAGTCCTAAAGGTAACATTTACCCCTTCATTCGACTGTTCCAGCACCAACATCGGCGTGGGCTTGGCTTTTTGATCCCACTCAATGTGAACGATGCGACCTTGAATTGTCGGCTGCCAACTGTCGTGGTCGTCTGAAGGACTCAGATAAGTTTCCAAACAGTCAATAATTTGATTAATTGTCGCTGATGTTGCCTGAGTTGGCAGTTTCATCAGCTTAATTTGAATCCGAAACAGCACTCGCTTTTCTATTTTTACTGCGGGATCTCCAGTTTCGTATTCGATATCAAACATCGAATCTACTTGCCTGCCGCTGCCGGCATTCCCGTTTTTATCTCCCACTGCACCCTGAGTCGGACGCAGGGCAATACTAATTTTGTCTTTGACTTTTACCTTAATCTGGTTCACAATGGCAAAGTGAAAGACTTCTTCCGCCATCCGCATTCTCAGGTAGTCTAAATTAAAGTCTCGCGAGTGGATGAGGTCGGGATTTTTTTCCATCTTTGACAGGGTTTCCAGAGCCATTTTGTATTTTTTCTGGAGTTCTCGATTTCTAAACTCCTCAAATTTGAGTTTTTTGCTCAAATCCTTGAGTTTTAGCTTGGTAAAAACCGCTAAACCGATAAGCAATAACAACAGTAATCCCGACGCTCCCATGAAGAGTTGGTCTGAGGACGGATCTCCCGGTTTAGACTGTTTAGGTTTGGGAGAGGCTACTGCCAACCTTGGTTCTACAAGGATTATTTGGGTTGACATGGGCTTTTAAAGGGTAAAATTTGACGCTATATTTATACAGAACTCCAGAATAGAGCTGGTAGTGCAACTCGATCGACTAACATTGACCTCATTCCACCACCATCTTGGTACAACTGGATTTCTGCAACTCGAACAGGCACCCTCTAATTAATACTTTATCTTTAACTGCAAGCAGGTTCCCGAAATATCGGAAAATCGCGCTCGGACACCGACCAAAAGAAATGGTCAATTCTCTGTGATATATTATACCAATATAGGGCAGAAAAAATGTTGGTTCGGCGGGCTCCGGTTCTAGCAAAAGAAAAATAAATACACATAAATTAATAGTAACTCTGGAAGCGAGCAGCGGAAAACATTAAGGAGAACCACCGATCGCTCGGACGATCGAGGGGCGGACGAAATCATGGTGCTAATTGCTACTGTTCGATCGCCAACGCCGTGCAATCCCACCGGGCGGCTGGCTGTGAGAGTCGAGCTCTCTTTGCGATCGAACAACGTCTCCTTAGCTAAGATTACAGCTAATACCACCCATATTCGATCGTGACCTACGAACCCCTGCACCACAAATATCGCCCTCAGACATTTGCCGAATTAGTCGGTCAAGAGGCGATCGCCCAAACCCTCACCAGCGCCATCCTACAAGAGCGCATAGCACCAGCATATCTATTCACCGGCCCCAGAGGCACCGGTAAAACCTCCAGCGCCAGAATTTTCGCCAAATCCCTCAACTGTATTTCTACGGTTGCCCCCACCCCGACACCCTGTGGCAAATGCAACGTTTGCCAAGAAATTACCCGAGGTTCGACACTAGATGTCATCGAAATTGACGCCGCCAGCAACACAGGAGTAGATAACATTCGGGATTTGATCGAACGAGCTCAATTTGCCCCCGTACAGTGCCGCTATAAAGTATATGTAATCGACGAAGTTCATATGCTCAGTACCCAGGCATTTAATGCCTTATTAAAAACATTAGAAGAACCGCCCGATCGCGTAGTATTCGTCCTCGCAACAACCGACCCTCAAAGAGTCTTGCCAACCATCATCTCTCGGTGCCAGAAATTCGACTTCCGCCGGATTCCTCTCGACTCAATGACCGCACACTTGCACAAAATTGCCAAATTAGAAAATATCAACATTGCCAGCGATGCAGTACAAATGATCGCTCAAATCGCCCAAGGAGGCCTGCGAGATGCCGAAAGTTTGCTCGACCAACTAAGCTTATTTTCCGGTGAAATAACAGTTGAAAAAGTTTGGGATTTAGTCGGTGCCGTTCCCGAAAATGACTTAATGGATTTGCTGCAAGCTATAGAAAAAGACGATCCTACAGCATTAATAGACATGACCCGACACCTCATGGATCGCGGTCGGGAACCGCTAATCGTGCTGCAAAGTCTCGCGAGCTTTTACCGAGATTTGCTAATAGCCTCATCTGCACCAAAGCGGTCAGATTTAGTAGCTTTGACAGCCGGAACTTGGGAAAAACTTTGCAATTTTGCCCGCAAGTGGGATGCCGAGTTGATTTTGGCAGGTCAGAAACACTTGCAAACCCACGAAGTGCAAATTAAAAACACTACTCAGCCGCGTTTGTGGCTGGAAGTAACGCTGTTGGGATTGCTGCCCTCAGCAATTAGAACTCCGCAGCAACCAACAGCCGAACCAGCTAAAAATATTACTCCATCACAAATTCATCCCCCCCAACCCCCCCAAGCTTTGGGGGGAAACCAGACATCTAATATTGAACAATCTTCAGTTCCCAATTCGCAAAATCCTCCACCTCAGCCGCCGCCTATTGCTAATCGAACAGAAATCACACCTTCTGCACAAATTCCCGCACCTGTACCAACTGCTGAAACGAATCAAACAAATTATTCACCGACTAATTCAGCCGATGAAATCGATTTAAATCGAGTGTGGGAACAGGTACTTGACCGCGTGCGGCCGCACGGCACTCAATCGCTGCTTCGCCAACACGGACTGCTAGTAATTTTTAGCAATGATACTGCTTATGTTAAGATTAGTTCGCAGCCGTTGCTGAATATGGTTAAAGACAAAGTAGCTAATATTGAAGAAGCTTTTTTGCAAGTTTTTAACCGTCGAGTAACAGTGAAAGTTGGATTGACAAATCCCGCTGAAACTAATAGTTCCCGCGCCAAGAATTTGCCAACTTCTAACGGACGTGTTGGCGAAACTCCTAGGAATTCTAATCCTGTGAGTGATGCGAATCAACAGGTGCAGCACTCACAGGATTCTGAGATTTTAGATAATTTTTCTAGGGAGGAGGGAGAAGAACAAAAACACCCGCCAGTGGCTGAAAATACCGCCGTTAATGTGCCGGCAATTTCCGAATCGCGATCGCCCACAAACGCCTCTACAGACTCTCAAAATGACTCTAACGCTCAGGCTGTAGCGGTGCGTGATGACGCGCGAAATGTCGCAAATTCGGCTAGGCAATTGGCTGATATGTTTGACGGGGAAGTAGTCGATTTGTCGGATGACTTGGAGATTTGGGAATCTGAAACTTTTAGATTGGAATCTGAACCGGATTTTCCCGAGTTATCTTCTGAGTTAGGTGAGGATGATTTCATCGATTGGTAAATGTCTACTGGGGCGGGAGCGAAATGTGCAAAATTTCGCCGATCGCACAAAATCCAGCGCGGGTGTAAACTCGGAATTCCTCCTCGTGTCCCGCCATCAAAAACGCCACCGCAACACCCGCGTCGAAAGCCTCTCGAAGCAGCCGGGCCGTCACAGCCCCTGCTATGCCCCGCCGGCGAAAAGGGACGCGCACGCCGATACCGGCGATTTCTGTCGTCTGATTTGCCGACACAGTACACATTCCAGCCCCCGCAGGTTCGCCCGTTGCTGCTACGCGAGCGAGTACGGCGATGCCACCTGCAGCCAGAGTTTTCCGAAGACTGTCAACGTCTTCAGGGCTTGGTGCAGACTCTGTGAAAGCCTTGTGTTGCGCCGCCACTGTACCGAGGATCTCGGCTTCGGAAACTGGCACAATGAGTTCGATGCCCGGGGGGATGGGAAGCAATTCCTCGGAACCCGGAGTGCAAGCCATCAGCGGCAAGCGTCCCTCAACGGTGAAACCCGCCGATATCAGCGTTTCTTCGACAGCCGGCGCTAGTTTCGCGACATACTCCAAACGCGGCTGTCGCCCGCGCTGAGAGTACGCAGCGATTAGCGCGTTGACATCGGCGAGCGAGGGTGCGGCGCCGTCGTCGGGAATCGCATAGTTGAGATAAGGGTTGGTGCTGTGGCGGCTGAAGGTAGCGAGGAACGGCCCGATCCGCTCGGTATCGCGCTGCTGGCTCGCGGCAAAGCGCAGGTATGATTGAATGCGAGATTCCATAAGTGGCTGTGCTGAAAACCTTGCTTTTAAGCTGACTCTGGCTTGGGCAGCGAAGACGGAAGTACCAACAGCTCGGCGGTCGATCGCTTCTCGACCATTTCCTTAGTAATCGTACACCGGGCAACATCCTTGCGCGACGGCAACTCGTACATCACATCCAACATCAACTCTTCGACTATTCCCCGCAGCGCCCGCGCTCCAGTTTTGCGGCGGTATGCTTCCTGGGCGATCGCCCGAATCGCATCCGGCTTAAAGTCCAACTGCACGTTATCCATCTTCAGCAGCTTTTGATACTGCTTAACCAAAGCATTGCGCGGCTCAGTCAAAATCGCCATCAGCGTTTCCTCGTCCAGCGGCTCTAACACCGCCGCCACCGGCACCCGCCCGATAAACTCAGGAATCATCCCAAACTTCACCAAATCGTCCGGTTCCAGTTGCTTGAGAACGTCAGCAGCCCGCTTTTCCTTCGGCTGAGCTTCTCCGGGTTGAATAAAACCCATTGACTTTTTGCCCGTTCTCTGCTCTATCACTTTTTCCAGACCGACAAAAGCACCGCCGCAGATAAACATGATATTGCTAGTATCAATTTGGATGCAGTCTTGATAGGGATGCTTGCGGCCGCCTTGAGGAGGTACATTGGCGATCGTCCCCTCCAGCATTTTCAGCAGCGCCTGCTGCACGCCTTCCCCAGACACATCGCGCGTAATCGAAGGATTTTCGCTCTTGCGGGCAATTTTGTCAATTTCATCAATATAAATAATGCCGCGCTGCGCCTCTTCCACGTCCATATCTGCCACTTGCAGCAGCCGCAGCAAAATATTTTCCACATCTTCGCCGACATAGCCCGCTTCCGTAAGCGTCGTCGCGTCAGCCACCGCAAACGGTACGTCCAGCATATCCGCCAAAGTCTGAGCCAGCAGAGTTTTTCCGCAGCCCGTCGGCCCGATTAACAAAATATTCGATTTTTGCAGTTCTACTTCTTCCGGCGGGTGCTTGCCGCTATTTTTGGCATGGATAAAGCTGAGGCGCTTGTAGTGGTTGTAAACTGCCACGGAGAGCACCTTTTTCGCCTCATCTTGCCCGATCGCATTTTCGTCGAGGTAATTTTTAATTTCCCTCGGCTTCGGAATTTGGCTCAGCGACATACTTTTGCCCGAGGTAGCGCGGCGCTTTTGCGTCGTTTCCTGCTTCGGAGCCGCCGCTGCCGGCACTGCACTCGAATCAAACAACTCCTCATCTAAAATTTCATTGCACAAGTCCACGCATTCGTCGCAGATATACACCCCGGGCCCTGCGATTAACTTGCGTACTTGCTCTTGAGACTTGCCACAAAACGAACATTTTAGATGGGAGTCGTACTTAGACATAACAGCCTCTTAATTCAGTGCAGTGACATTCTCTCCCGCCGCCGGAAGGTTTTCCTTTTCGATAACTCGATCGACCAAACCGTAATTTTTGGCTTCCTCGGCTGACATAAAAAAGTCGCGCTCTGTATCAGCCTCTAATTTATCGATCGGTTGACCCGTGTGGTGCGCTAGCAGTTGATTCAGCTTACGCTTATGATAAAGGATTTCTTTGGCTTGAATCTCAATATCAACTGCTTGACCTTGAGCGCCTCCGAGCGGCTGGTGGATCATAATCCGGGAACTCGGAAGAGACATCCGCTTGCCGGCTGCTCCTGCTGTCAGTAGAAATGCGCCCATACTCGCTGCCAAACCGTAACAAATCGTCACCACATCCGGGCGGATTTGCTGCATTGTGTCATAAATTGCCATGCCGGCCGTCACCGAGCCTCCGGGGGAATTAATGTACATTTGGACATCTTTTTCTGGGTCTTCGGCATCTAGATACAATAGCTGAGCCACTATCGAGTCAGCCACTTCGTCGGTTACGGGGGTTCCTAAAAACACAATTCGCTCCCGCAGCAAGCGCGAGTAAATGTCAAAAGCCCGTTCGCCCATCCCCGACTGTTCTAGTACCATCGGCACTACATTGCTGGGGCTGGTACTGACATCAAAATCGTTATAGCTTGTAATTAGGTAATTGGAATATTGAGATACAACCATAAGACACCAGTCAAGGATTCTAGACAATTTGCTGCTGCTGATGAAAGCTTTAAATTAAGCCGCCAGCTTTTAACTATTATGCCTCTTCTGAACCCCGATGGGGGGAATGGGGAGTTTTGAGTTTTGAGATTGCTTTCTGTGCTCGGCGCAACGCTGACGTGACTCGCAAGGCTCGCGGGGTGAATGAGTTAAAAGACTTACTTGCAAATAATCGCTGTTTCTAGCGCTTGCTTGTCAGCTAATCCCGATTTAATTTTCCCATTAAATGGTTGCAGTGCAAGGCATTCAGCTTACACATCGTGCAAGTTAAATTGGGAACAGCTTAGTAAGGATAAGGTGCGCGGTGCGCACCCTACACTTGTAGTTCAAAGGAAGCGAAACCTGTGGTTCTATTCTTCGCCTACGACTTCCACTTCGACGCTTGTGGCTGCTTCTTCTTCTGAAACTTCAGCGTCTGATTCTTCTGATTCTTCTGCTGCGGGATTCAGAGAGCCTTCAGGGACGAGTTCGATTGTCCCTTTTTCTTCCAACCATTTCAGGGTTTTTTGTTTGAGCAAGTCTTCTCCTACAAATTCCACCAATTTTATAGGATCAAAATTTCCTTTGGGAAATTGTTTTCTGACTTTTGCTACTTCTTCTAATACTTCTGCGTCTTCCACAGATAAGGATTCCAGCTTGGCTACTTCTGCCAGAGCTAGGGACTGCTTGAGCCGATCGATCGCCTCTGGACGCGAGCGTTCCCGCATCGGGCCCATATTTTCTTCGGTAAACAGTTGGTTGATATCTATGCCGTAATTTTTCAATTGGACGGCTTGTTGGTTCAGCAAATAATCGATTTCGCGATCGAGCATTGTTTCGGGAATTTCCACTTCTATTAGCTGCACGAGTGCTGCTGATATAGCTTTTTCCTTATTAGCTGATGTCTTGTTTTCTTGCTCTGCTTTAAACCGAGTTTCGAGGGACTCGCGGAGTTCTGCTAAAGTTTCAAACTCGCTGACTTCTTGGGCGAAGTCGTCGTCCAACTCCGGCAATTCTTTTTCCTTAAGTTCTTTGAGGGTAATCGTAAAGACTGCTGGTTTTCCCGCTAATTCTTCACTGCTGTACTCATCCGGGAACTGCACGGAAACTTCTCTTGTTTCTCCCGGATTCATCCCGATCATGCCTTGAATAAAGCCCGGTACAAACTGATTTTCCGATAATTCTACTTGAAAGTCTTCTGCTTGGCCGCCGGGAATTTCTGCGGGAGTTTCGCCTTCGGGAGCGTCTGCAAACCTGCCGGAAAAATCAACCAAAGCCGTGTCTCCCAACTGAGCTGGCCGGCTTTCTACGGGGATTAAAGTAGCTTTGTCCGATCGATATTTTGCCAGTACCTCATCTACCTGAGCCTCGTCGTACTTAGCTTCTTCTGCTTGAAGCTGCAAGCCGGTGTACTGACCCATTTTGACTTCTGGTTGTACGTCAACCTTAGCTGTAAATGTCAAAGTCTGTTCCGGGTCGAACTTAGCTAGTAATTCTTCAAACTCTGTGCTCAGTTCAAAACTGCCAATTGCCTGAATTTTTTCTTGTTCGAGGGCTTTTTGCAGCGACTCATTAATCAAATTTTCCAAAGCCGTCGCCTTCAAGCGAGTCTGGCCCAGGCGCTGTAGCAAAACTTGGCGGGGAACTTTGCCTTTGCGGAACCCAGGAATATTGATCTCGCGAGCAAATTGTTTAATTACTTGCTCGTAAGCTTGTTTTGACTTTTCTGACGGTACTTCGATTTCCAGACCAATTTGGCTAGCTGGAAGTTTTTCCTGGGTTACTTTCATCGGCTTTTTTGATATTTAACAATAGTGTAATAAAATACATACAAATCTGACTTTGCTGCATTTTAAGTTTGTACGCTTTGACTTGTAGCGGCACAACTACAAACACCTCTACCGGATGAGACTGTAAGTCGTGACCGGCGACTTTTTTGGCTTTTGCCAAATAGTTTTAGTTTGAGGATACTAGCTTTGGCTGCTAGGAAAGTGGAGGTTAAGTCCACTAATTGCCGATGCACCATAGCACATATCGCCCTGTGATGTCAATGTTTTCGACGGCGGCGGCGCGTCAAACTCAATGGATGCGCCTGCTCGCAGACCGATGCGGATTAGGCGCGGGGCGATCCTCTTCGAGGGCTTCGCTAACGGCGAAAGATGCTAAACTGGGATTGTGTACGATCGAGCTGCAATCTGAATCGAATCGTCCGATCGACCGCTCCGGTTAACTGCACCCTTGCCATCCTCTCACGATCCTGATGTCGCCTAACATTAATTAAGTTTGATATTGAGTATTGCAGTTATTTTAATTTCTGATTTCGATCGTTTAGAGTTTAATTTCTGGAGGAAACTAATTTGTCTCAATCCTATCGAGTTGCCATTTTAGGAGCCACCGGCGCAGTCGGTGCCGAGTTGCTAGAACTATTGCACAGCCGGAGTTTTCCCGTTGCTGACTTGAAGCTTCTGGCTTCGGAACGTTCAGCAGGCACTACTTTGCCTTTTGGCCGCGAGATGCTGCCGGTCGAGGCAGTGGGGGAGCGATCGTTCGATAATGTAGATTTAGTGCTCGCCTCGGCGGGCGGCTCTACTTCTAAATTCTGGGCTCCGAAAGCAGTGGCCGCCGGAGCAGTGGTAATCGACAATTCCAGCGCTTTCCGCATGGATGCGACCGTACCGCTAGTGGTTCCCGAAGTCAATCCCCAAGCGGCGGCAGCTCACCGAGGTATAATTGCTAATCCCAACTGCACGACGATTTTGATGGCAGTTGCCGTTTGGCCGCTGCACAAAGTTAGGCCAGTAAAGCGCATAGTTGTAGCGACTTACCAGTCTGCCAGCGGCGCGGGCGCCAGGGCCATGGAGGAAATGAAAGCTCAAGCAAGAGCAATTTTGCAGGGGGAAACGCCCAAAACAGATATATTTCCCTACCCCTTAGCATTTAATTTGTTTCCGCACAACACCCCGATTAACGATTTGGGGTATTGTGAGGAAGAGATGAAAATGGTCAACGAAACTCGGAAGATATTTGGGACGGACGAGATTAAAATTACGGCAACTTGCGTGCGGGTTCCCGTACTGCGCGCTCATTCGGAAGCGATTAATCTAGAGTTTGCAGAGCCTTTTAGCCCGATCGAGGCCAGGGAAATCTTAAAGCAGGCAAGCGGGGTTAAGCTGGTAGAAGACTGGCAAGCTAATTATTTCCCGATGCCTGTCGAGGCCAGCGGTAAGGATGAGGTGTTAGTCGGCAGGATTCGCCAAGATATTTCTCACCCCTGCGGGTTGGAAATGTGGCTGTCTGGCGATCAAATTCGCAAAGGCGCGGCTTTAAATGCGGTGCAGATAGCTGAGTTGCTGGCAGATAAAGATTTGCTGCGAATCCAACAAGCGGTGGCGGCTTCTAATTAGCGGGATCGCTGGCAAAAAGGAAATTGAAATTGGGGATTTTAGATAAACCTTTCATCTGAAATCAAAAATTAAAAATCAAAAATCAACAGTCTAAAATCGGAGAAAGTGTGGTAAAGTTTGGACGGGTTCTGACTGCAATGATTACGCCGTTTAAGGAAGACGGCAGCGTTAACTATGCGGTAGCAGAACAATTGGCAGTTCATTTAGCCGATCGCGGTACGGATAGCTTGGTAGTGTGCGGAACTACGGGCGAATCTCCCACTATGACCTGGGATGAAGAGTACGAATTATTTCAGGTGGTACAAAAAGCGGTGGCCGGTAAAGCTTTGGTAATAGCAGGAGCCGGATCGAATTCTACTTCAGAAGCAGTCGCAGCTACGCAAAAAGCAGCTAAACTAGGGTTAGATGGCTGTTTGCAGGTCGTTCCTTATTACAACAAGCCGCCGCAAGAAGGTTTGTACAATCATTTTCGGGCGATCGCGCAATCTGCTCCAGAATTGCCTATAATGTTATATAACGTCCCCGGTCGCACAGGCCAAAATATGTTGCCAGAGACAGTAGCTCGATTGGCAGAAATCTCCAACATAGTGGCCGTAAAAGAAGCAAGTGGCAACTTGGATCAAGCAAGTCAAATTCGGTGCTTGACATCCCCTGAATTTGCCATCTATTCTGGAGATGATTCCCTAACTTTGCCGATGTTGGCGGTAGGAGGATCTGGTGTAGTTAGCGTAGCCAGCCATCTGGTAGGAGAGCAACTGCAACAGATGATCGAAGCTTTCGAGAGCGGTCAAGTTCAAGTCGCTACCCAGATTCACTTGCAACTATTTGACTTGTTTAAAGCTCTATTTCTCACCACAAATCCCATTCCCGTCAAGACAGCTCTCAAACTTCAAGGCTGGGATGTAGGTTCCACCCGTCCGCCCCTGTGCGATCCGCCAGTTGAGGTAACTCAAAAGTTAAAGGACGTACTGAGTCAGCTAGCCGCAGTATCAGCTATCAAGAGGGGCGAGAACGAGTTTTCAGACAACTGAATATTGGTTGTTATCAGTCATTGGTCATTAGTCATTAGTCATTAGTCGTTAACTGTTAGTAAGTAGCTAACACTCAAGGATTAAAGACTGAGGATTGAAGACTGAAGGCAGAAGACAACTGACTGTACGGGAGAGTAAAACCCGTAAGGAATTTTTCCACAAATATCTTGGAAAAAATCGCCCGTTAACGAACAGAAGACGACAACAGACAACAGACAACAGACAACAGTCAAAAGACAAATAACAAAATAACTAACAAAGGATACGCATGATCAAAAATACAACTGCACAAGTTCTAAAAGTTATTCCCCTCGGCGGGCTGCACGAAATCGGTAAAAACACTTGTGTGTTCGAGTACGGCGACGAAATAATTCTTTTAGATGCAGGTTTAGCGTTCCCGACAGATGGAATGCACGGTGTAAATATTGTCCTCCCAGACATGACATACCTGCGGGAAAACAGCCAAAAAATTAAAGGTATGATCGTGACTCACGGTCACGAAGACCACATCGGCGGCATCCCTTATCACCTCAAACAATTTGAAATTCCCGTCATTTACGGCCCGCGTTTGGCGATGGCTTTGCTCGCGGGGAAATTGGAAGAAGCCGGAGTGTCTCACCGGACGGAATTGAGAACGGTTCGGCCCCGGGATACGGTAAGAATTGGCAAGCATTTCTTAGTCGAATATATTCGCAACACTCACTCGATGGCTGACAGTTTCACGGTGGCAATTCATACTCCCGTGGGAATTATAATCCACACCGGAGACTTTAAAATTGACCACACTCCTGTAGACGGCGAGCATTTTGATTTGCAAAAGCTGGCGGAGTACGGCGAAAAAGGCGTATTGTGTTTGATTAGCGATTCTACTAACTCGGAAGTTCCCGGTTTTACCGCTTCAGAACGTTCTGTTGCTCCGAATTTAGACAGAATTATCGCTCAAGCAACGGGAAGAGTGCTGCTGACGACTTTTGCTTCGTCGGTACACCGATTGCAAATTGTTTTGGACTTGGCTAAGAAAAACAATCGGTATGTCGGAGTAGTTGGTCGCTCGATGTTGAACGTCATCGCTCACTGTCGCAATCTCGGCTACATCAAATGCGAAGATAGTATTTTCAAACCGCTGAAAGAAATCCGCAATTTGGCTGAAGACAAGGTACTGATTTTAACTACAGGTTCCCAAGGCGAACCGATGGCGGCGATGACTCGCATTGCTAACGGCGAACATCACGAACTGAAAATCAGAAAGGGCGATACAGTCATTTTCTCAGCTAATCCGATTCCGGGAAATACGATCGCAGTGGTAAACACGATCGACAAATTGATGATGCTGGGCGCAAACGTAGTTTACGGGCGCGATAAAGGAATTCACGTTTCGGGACACGGCTGTCAAGAAGACCAAAAGTTAATGATTAACATGACTCGTCCCAAGTTCTTCTTGCCGGTACACGGAGAACACCGGATGTTGGTGCAGCACTCCAAGACGGCTCAAAGCATGGGCATTCCCGCTAGCAATATGGTGATTATTGACAACGGCGATGTCGTAGAATTAACTGAAAATTCGATGCGACTCGGTACTAAAGTGCCTTCAGGAATTGAATTAGTAGACTCTTCTCGATCGGGCGTTGTCAAGGCGAGCGTCCTCAAGGAACGCCAGCAGTTAGCCGGAGATGGCGCGGTAACTGTAGCAGCCGCTTTGAATTGGGAAGGCAAATTAGTTGCTAAGCCGGAAGTACACTTGAAGGGTGTAGTGACATCAGCCGATCGCGCCGAAGTGATCGGATTAATCAATCAAACCATTGAAACAGTTTTGAGCGATCGTTGGTCGGAATTTGTCCTACCTGCTACTGCTGACTCACAAGTTAATGTTGACTGGATAGGAGTTCAAACGCAAATAGAAAAGGCAATTGGGCGAGTGCTGCGCCGGCAATTGCAAAGCAATCCGATGCTGGTATTCCTGATGCAAATTCCTGAAGAAGCAGTGCGATCGGAAATTGTGCAACAAACATCGCAGCTTTCGCTGGAAGCACCTAAACTAGCATCATCAGTACCATCCCCAGTACCAGCCCCTGTGAATACAGTAACAGGTCGCCGTCGCCCTCGGACTGCTGCAAAAGTAGCTTCCGTCGTTTCCTAGTACGATCGAGCCCAGACCCCAAGCCTGGAATTCGATTTTCAACCGGAGATAAACGCAGGCGAACGCAGATAGATTTGATAACTATCTGCGTTCGCCTGCGTTCCGAAGCGGTTAAAAATTAACAGGAGTTACGCAAAAGGCTCGCGCGGTAGCAATATCTCTGCCACCAGTTAAAGTCATTTTAATACTTGGATATTTGAGTTGTTTAATTAATAGTCTAATTTGGTAAATCTCATAATTTTAGCTGTTCTTGAAAAACAGGTGATTTTTAATTTTATATCAATTCCGGCTGCGCCGGAATGATAAGCGAAAACACGGCAGTGCCGTTTCTTGCGCGCCAGATTTATTGTAGGGACACGGCACTGCCGTGTCCTGATTTTGGGTGATATTAATTCCGATGCAACCGGAATTAATTTTAAACTTTCACTCAAGCCCGGCTCTGATATTCTCATAGTCCTGCACTTGGCGGCTGGTGGGTGTCAATAGGCCGGAGACTGGCTGTTTGGGCGACTTGTTACAGTCGCTGAAAACAAGACTTTGAGAGAATTTCGCCTTTAAAAAGACGACTTGTATCGTGTTGCGATCGCGATCGCCAGTTGCGTAATTTCAGGAATTAATAGAATTGCCACTCAGTCGAGGCGGTGTTAATTTGGAGGTCAGATGTTGTTAACATTGTTAGCCCTAATTCTCTCAGGGGAATTATAGCAAAGAAACTTATTTTATTAGATAGGTTGAGTAGTTTTATGCTTACACACAGCGCGATCGCCCTTGACGACTACGACATCACCGAGCAACTCTACTCCGGCTCCCGCACGCTCGTATACCGGGCTCTGCGAAAAGCAGACCAGCAGCCCGCAGTCATCAAACTGCTGAGTAATGAGCATCCTACCTTCAGCGAACTCGTGCAGTTTCGCAATCAATACACCATTGCCAAACATCTGAGCTCGATCGGCATCATTCAACCTTACGGTCTGGAACCCTACCGTAACGGTTATGCTCTGGTGATGGAAGACTTTGGCGGCATCTCGCTGCGCCAGTTCGCCCAAGGCAAACCCCTGTGCCTCAATGTATTCTGCCCGATCGCGCTGCAAATCTCCGACATCCTGCACGACCTCTACCGTAACCGGATCGTCCACAAAGACATCAAACTTGCCAACATCCTGATTAACCCAGACACCAAGCAAGTCAAGCTGATTGACTTCTCCATTGCCTCGCTGCTGCCGCGCGAAACGCCAGAGATTCAGAGCCCGAACATTCTCGAAGGTACCCTCGCTTACCTCTCCCCCGAACAGACTGGACGCATGAACCGGGGCATTGACTACCGCAGCGATTTCTACTCCCTCGGTGTCACCTTCTTTGAACTGCTGACGGGGCAACTGCCCTTTGGGTCCGATGACCCGATGGAATTGGTGCATTGCCACATTGCCAAGCAACCACCCTTCCTCTGCGATCTCAACCCCGATTTGCCCTTGATGCTGGGCGAGATTGTCCGCAAACTGATGGCCAAGAACGCCGAAGACCGCTATCAGAGTGCGCTGGGACTTAAACATGACTTAGTGACCTGCCTAGAACAGTGGCGAGAAACAGGCAAGCACACCTGGTTTGAGTTGGGACAGCGAGATATCAGCGATCACTTCCTCATCCCCGAAAAGCTCTACGGGCGGGAATCGGAAGTGCAGACGTTACTGGAGGCATTTGGTCGTGTTGCCAATGGTGCTTCTGAGTTGATGTTAGTGGCGGGCTTCTCTGGGATTGGCAAAACCGCAGTCGTCAATGAAGTGCACAAGCCGATCGTCCGTCAGCGCGGCTACTTTATTAAAGGTAAATTTGACCAGTTCAACCGCAACATTCCCCTGTCTGCGTTTGTGCAAGCATTCCGAGACTTGATGGGACAGTTGCTGAGTGAAAGCGATGCTCAACTGGCCCAGTGGAGGACAGCTATCCAGGCAGCGTTGGGGGAGAATGCCCAAGTCATCATCGACGTGGTTCCTGAACTAACACGGATTATGGGCGAACAGCCACCCGTAGCAGAACTTTCCGGCAGCGCAGCGCAGAATCGGTTTAATCTGCTGTTTCAGAAGTTCATTCAGGTATTCACGACAAGCGAGCATCCATTGGTGATGTTTTTGGATGATTTGCAGTGGGCAGATTCAGTTTCCTTGAGCTTGATGCAGGTGTTGATGAGTCAGCGCGAAGCCGGCTACCTGCTGTTGATCGGGGCGTATCGCGATAATGAGGTGTCGCCAGCGCATCCGCTAATGCTAACCCTGGAGGAACTTAACAAAGCCAGCGCCACCGTGAATATCATCACCTTAGCTCCGTTGAGTCAAGAGAGCTTGAGTGCGCTAGTTGCCGATACCCTTCAATGTGTAACAGCCATTGCCCAAACCCTAAGCCAGTTGATTTATCAAAAGACAAAGGGCAATCCCTTCTTTGCCGCGCAGTTTCTCAAGGCGCTGCATGGGGAGGGATACATTGCGTTTGAGCCTCAAGTCGGACATTGGCAGTGCGATCTGACCCAGGTGCGATCGCTCTCTATCACTGATAACGTGGTGGAATTCATGGCGCTGCAACTGCAAAAGCTGCCTGCCCAAACCCAGGACATTTTGAAGTTAGCGGCTTGTATTGGCAATCAGTTTGATTTGGCGACATTGGCGATCGTCTCAGAACAATCAGAAACGGAAACCGCCGCGAATCTGTGGAAAGCATTGCAGGAAGGTCTAGTCCTCCCGCAGAGCGAAGTTTATAAGTTTTATCATGATTCTGAGTCCCTCAGCGGCGATCGATCTTTGGTAGAGGGTCAACAACAAACGACCGCTTCCTACAAGTTTCTGCACGATCGCGTCCAACAAGCTGCCTATTCTCTGATTCCCGACGACCAAAAACAACAGACGCATCTAAAAATTGGGCAATTGCTTTTCAGTGCAATCAGCCAAACGGGAAAAGATGAAAAAATCTTTGAGATTGTCAATCAGTTAAATAAAGGAGCCGATTTAATTGGCTTAGAAACTGAACGCGAGGAGTTAGCAAAGCTAAACCTAGCTACTGCACAAAAAGCAAAATCTGCAACAGCTTACCTCGCAGCAAGCGAATACGCAACAAAAGGCATACAACTTCTCGGGGCAAATTGTTGGCAGCAATGCTATGACATTACCTTGGCTCTGCATGATTTAGCCGCAGAAGTAGCGTGTTTGAGCGGTGACTTTAAGCAAATGGAGCAGATAGTTGATGAGGTACTGCAAAATGCTCGTCAATTATTAGACAAAGTTAAAGTTTATGAAGTGAGAATTTTGGCTGATGTCGCGCAGAGTCAGCAGCCCCAAGCTATTAAAACCGCTCTTTCTGCTTTGAAATTATTTGGAGTGGTGTTTCCAGAGCAGCCGACTAACGCAGATAATACTCAAACTTTGCAACAGACTCAAGATTTATTAAAAGGAAGAGATGTGGCAGATTTGCTGGAACTGCCTAAGATGACAGACCTTCAAGCTCTGGCAGTGATGCGAATTTTAGCAACTGTGACAGCAGCAATCTATCAAGCGGTTCCAGAACTACTGCCCTTAATCGTGTGCAAGCAAGTTCAGTTATCAGTTGAATATGGTAATGCTGCTGTATCAGCGCAAACTTATGCTTGGTATGGCGTAATTTTGTGCGATATTGGGGAAATTGATTTAGGCGATCGCGTTGGTCAACTGGCGATGGAACTATTATCACGTTTCCATAATAGAGAATTTAAAGCCAGCACGATTAACATGGTTTATCCATTTGTCAAGCCTTGGAAACATCATATTCAAGAATCACTCGCTCCTTTACTTGACGGATACCACAGCGGTCTGGAGATGGGTACTTTAGAATATGCTGCCTACTGTGTCTACAATTACTGTTCGCTGTCCTTTTTTCTCGGAAAAGATTTGTCAATCCTAGAACCAGAAATGAGGATTTACAGTCAGGCCTTGGCTCAACTCAAACAGGAA
Source organism: Microcoleus pseudofavosus SVA1_A4 (assembly GCF_036700565.1). Classification (NCBI taxonomy): domain Bacteria; kingdom Bacillati; phylum Cyanobacteriota; class Cyanophyceae; order Oscillatoriales; family Microcoleaceae; genus Microcoleus; species Microcoleus pseudofavosus. The sequence goes on along the minus strand of NZ_JAUBPE010000017.1, from coordinate 12,586 downwards.
GTTGCTCACAACTATCTCAGAGTCTTTTATCAATCCGTCTTGAATTTACTCGCTCAGAGCAGTTGTTCCTGGGAAGTTCAAGGTGCAATCTATGACGAGCAAATAATGTTGCCCTTGCATCAGAAGGCAAACGATCTTTACGCAATGGGAACACTCTATATCAATAAATTAATTCTTTGTTGCTTGTTCAATGAGTGGGAGCAAGCAATTAAAGTGTCAGCTTTTGCCAAACAATATTTGAGTGGAGTATCCGGCTGTTTCATGGTTCCGGTGTTTCACTTTTACAATTCATTGACCTATCTTGCTACCTTACCCAACACTCAAGGTAGAGAATGCGATTGCCTCCCCCAGGAAGTTGTTGACAACCAAAAGAAGCTCAAACAATGGGCAAACCATGCACCCACAAACCATTTACACAAATTTTATTTGGTTGAAGCAGAGCAGTATCGAGTGTTGGGGCAAATGTATGAAGCAATGGATTACTACGATCGCGCGATCGCGTCTGCTAAAGAACACGGCTACATTCAAGAAGAAGCACTAGCTAACGAACTAGCGGCAAAATTTTACCTCAACTGGGGTAAACAGCGGATTGCGGAGGCATACATGACCCAAGCCTACTACGGCTATGCTCGTTGGGGAGCTAAAGCCAAAGTCGCCGACTTGGAACGACGCTATCCCCAACTCCTCGCCCTTATCCTCCAGCAAACACGTTCTCTCCTCTCAACTAACGAAACCATCTTCGCATTGGGGAGTGTTACCTCCACCAGTTCCGGCACTTCCAGCAGTAGCAGTGTTTCTGTGGCTTTAGATTTAGCTGCTATTCTCAAAGCTTCCCAAATTATCTCAGGGGAAATCGAACTCAAAAAACTGCTTTCATCATTGCTTGAAATCGTTATCGAAAATGCGGGGGCTGATAAATGCGTGTTAATGCTCGTGCAAGACGATCGCCTGTCGATCGAAGGGTCAATTATTCAGGGTTCGGAGCCAATTGTGTTGCAGCGTCTTCCCATTGAGGACAGCCTGGACATTCCCTTAAGACTGATTTACAAAGTCAAGCACGAAAGGCAGACTGCTGTGCTGCTTGATGCGACGGTCGATCGGAATTTAGCAAATGACCCCTATATCATTCGTCAGCAGCCTCATAGTATCTTGTGCAGCCCGATTTTACATCAAGGGAAGTTGATGGGCATTTTATATCTGGAGAATAATTTAGCAGCGGGGGCGTTTACGAGCGATCGCATCGAATTGCTCAATTTACTCTGCGCTCAAGCGGCCATTTCCCTAGAAAATGCCCGACTTTACGAGCAGTCACAAACCTATGCCCAGCAGCTAGAGCAAGCCTTGATCGAACAGCAAAAATTGGCCGCCGTAGTGCAAAGCAGCAGTGATTTTATCGGCATCGCCACCCTTACTGGACAAGCCATTTATCTCAACCCAGCCGGACGGCAGTTGGTTGGAATCGATAGCGCCGCCGAAATCTCCAACTTTCAGATGCGGGATTTCCACAGTCCAGAAGATTTTGACCGAATAGAACAGGAAATCCTGCCTCGCGTGATGCAGCAGGGCGTTGGGCATGGAGAGATGAACTTTTGCCACTTCCAAACTGGGCAGTTGATTCCTACTGATTACGTGCTCTTTGTTATCAAAGATCCCCTCACCAATCAGCCACTTTGTCTGGCATCGATTAGTCGAGATATTAGCGATCGCAAACGTGCCGAAGCCACCATCATCCAAAAAACTCAAGAATTAGAGCAAGCCTTGCATGACTTGCAGCAAACCCAATTGCAAATGATTCAAAGCGAAAAGATGTCTGCGTTGGGAAACTTAGTCGCTGGCGTTGCTCATGAAATCAATAACCCTGTCGGCTTCCTGACTGGGAATATTACCCCAGCCTTAGATTACATTAACGATTTGTTTGGGTTGCTCGATCTAGTGCAGCAAAAATATCCTCAATTACATCCAGCAATTCAAGAGGAAATCGAAACCATTGAACTTGACTACATCCGGGAAGACTTACCCAAGTTAATTGAATCGATGCAAGAAGGCGTGAAGCGAATTCAAGACATTAGTATTAGTCTGCGGACCTTCTCGCGTGCGGATAGCGATCGCCCCGTAGCCTGCAATATCCACGAGGGCATTGATAGCACGATCACGATCCTCAAACATCGTCTCAAAGCCAACGACACTCGCCCAGAAATCCAAGTTATTAAGGACTATGGCGCTCTCCCAAAAATCGAATGCTATGCCGGACAATTAAATCAAGTATTTATGAATATTTTGGGGAATGCGATCGATGCTTTGAATGAATCAAATATTGGACGGAGTTATGCACAGATTAAAGCCCACCCCAATCAAATTATCGTTAAAACAGAGTTATCTACTGACAAAAAACAGGTAATAATTCGGATTAAAGACAATGGTATCGGCATGAGTGAAGCGGTGCGGGAACAAGTTTTTGATAATTTATTTACTACTAAGAGTGTAGGGAAAGGCACTGGTTTGGGATTAGCGATCGCGCGTCAAATTGTAGTAGAAAAACATCACGGACAAATTAAAGTTGATTCTGTCCCTAGCCAGGGGACTGTGTTTTCGATCGCTATCCCTGTCATCTAAGAGAATAGAATAGAATTGAATATTATATCAACACACTTGAAACACTACCAAATTAACGAGCATTATTGCAAAACATCAGGCTTGCTCACCTTATTTCGGTAAATCTCCAAGTGAACCATTATCTAGGTCTAACATGAATCCACATAAAACCATACCTTTAAGACTTGTGCTAGTAGTTCCGTTTGTATTGCAAGTCTTTGCCGCCGTCGGACTGATTGGCTATCTGTCCCTGCGAAATGGACAGATAGCCGTCAATGAGGTTTCCACCCAGTTGCGTCAAGAGATGAGCAATCGCATTAACCTCCAAGTTCTCAACTACTTAGAAAAACCTTATGTTGCTGGACAAACTATCATCGCGGCTGCTCAAGAGGAGCAGATTGATTTAACCGATGTCACCAAACTGGAACGGACTTTTTGGCAGTTAGTCAGCAAAAATACGGTCGAAGTCATGCAAGTTAGTCTGGCTGACGGTACGAGTATACAAGTAGAGGATAGACAAAATAAAGGCATTATGGCTTTGGTTGGGAACAAAGCGGATCTACCTCAGCGCAAAATCTACCAACTTGATGAAAAAGGTGAACGGGCTCTGCTGATAGAAACTCAAGCAAATTTTGACCCCCGCTCTCGCCCCTGGTATAAAAATGCCCAGGAAGCTGGAAGACCAATCTGGACAAATCCTTATTTGGGCATCGCTGTAAAAGTCGCTTCAATTGCTTTAACCCAACCCATCTATGACAAAAATGGCGTGTTCTTAGGCGTTCAAAATAGCATCCTTCGGATTGAGAAAATTCATCATTTCCTCAGCACGCTAAAAGTAGGTCAGACCGGACAAACCTTTATCATCGATCGATCGGGCAACCTGATTGCCAGTTCCAAGATTGAAAGCCCTTACATTATTGACCTTAAAAAAAATACATTGGCACAAATTCCCGCCATCAAGTCGGAAAGTCCGGTAATTAGTGCCACAGCCAAAGCAATCCTCGATCGCTTTGGCAATTTCAATGATATTAAGCAGAGTCAGCAACTTGAGTTTATGCTGGCGGATCAGCGGCAATTGGTGCAAGTTTCTGCCATTCGAGATGAACGAGGCATTGATTGGCTCAGTGTGATTGTAGCGCCAGAATCAGATTTCATGGCCCAAATTGATGCCAACACTCGCACTACTATACTGCTTTGTTTGGGGGCCTTAGTTGTGGCAACTATCTTGGGTATATTTACTTCGCGCTGGATTGCTCGACCGATTCTGAAATTGCAGCAAGCAAGTGAAGCGATCGCCTCTGGTACTCTAGATCAAACTGTGGAAGTCAAAGGTATCAGTGAATTGGAAGCACTAGCTAGCTCCTTTAACCAAATGGCTGGACAGCTACGCACCTCCTTTACCGAACTCGAAGTCCGTGTCGAAGAACGCACCGCCGAACTGAGTATTGCCAAAGATCAAGCCGATAGTGCTAACCAGGCAAAAAGTAATTTTCTGGCAAACATGAGCCATGAACTCCGTACCCCCCTAAATGGAATTATTGGCTATGCCCAAATTTTGAATCGCTCTAAAGTTTTGCCAGATAAAGAACGCCACGGAGTGCAAATTATGTATCAGTGCGGCTCCCATCTCCTAACCTTGATCAACGATATATTAGATATCTCCAAAATCGAAGCCCGGAAACTTGACCTTGCCCCCAGTGCTATACATTTGCCCTCCTTCCTGCAAGGAGTAGTTGAAATTTGTCGAGTCCGCTCCGATCAGAAAAATCTCGACTTTATTTATCAATCCGACTCAGACCTGCCAGAAGGAATAGAAGCCGATGAGAAACGCCTCCGTCAAGTCCTGATTAACCTGTTGGGCAATGCCATTAAGTTCACCGATCGAGGCAGTGTTACTCTCAAGGTAGAGGTGCTAGAGGTAAGTACCCAAATTCTCCGCCTGAAATTTCAAATCAAAGATACAGGAGTGGGGATTGCAGAGGGGCAATTAAGCCGACTCTTCCGGGAATTTGAGCAAGTAGGAGATCGGAAACGGCAATTAGAAGGCACTGGCTTAGGTTTAGCTATCAGCCAAAAAATCGTGCAATTAATGGGTGGCGAAATTCAGGTGGACAGCCAGCATGGAGTCGGCAGTAACTTCTTCTTTGAGGTGGCACTGCCGATCGCCAAAAATTGGGCAAAACAAAATTCTGTTAGTAAAGGACGGACCATTATTGGCCATGAAGGCGCGCCGAAACATATTTTGGTTGTGGACGATCACTGGGAGAATCGATCGGTATTAATCAATCTATTAGAACCACTAGGATTCAGCTTTACTGAAGCACAAAATGGTCAAGAAGGCTTAGAAAAAGCTCTACAACAACTGCCAGATTTAGTTATAACTGACTTAGCGATGCCAGTAATGGAGGGCTTTGAAATGCTCAAAAAGTTACGAAATTCGGAGGATATCAAGCATTTACGGGTGATAGTATCTTCGGCATCGGTGGCAGAAATAGACCAGCAGAAAAGCTTAGATATGGGTGGAGATGACTTTCTGGCCAAACCCGTTGATGCAGAGGAGTTGTTGATTTTGCTTGCCAAACATTTACAACTCATCTGGAAATATGATGTAACTGAGTTAACAACAAGCAATAATGAAGTATCCACGAAAGAACTAATTCCCCCATCGGCGGCGGACTTGCAAATTTTACTAGAACTGGCACAGGATGGCTTGCTCAGAGAACTGGCAGAAACCGCCGATCAAATTGGGCAAAAGGATGAGCGCTATCAGCCCTTTATTCAGCAAGTAATACAATTAGCTAAGCAATTCCAAACTGAGAAGATCGAGGAATTAATTCAACAACATCTCACTAATAATAGTTAAAATTTGGATGGGAACTATGACGACAGGTTTAACTGGCTTAATTTTAATTGTTGATGATACTCCCACCAATTTGGATGTCATCTCGGAAGCGTTGAGTAATGCGGGGTATAAGGTGGCGATCGCTACCAGTGGCGAACGCGCCATCCAACAAGTTGAGCGGCGACCTCCCGATCTGATTTTACTGGATGTAATGATGCCGGGAATTGATGGATTTGAAACCTGTCAACGCCTGAAAGCTAATGAAAAGACGTGCGATATTCCGGTTATCTTTATGACCGCTTTAGCTGATGTAGACAACAAAGTTAAAGGGCTTAAACTTGGTGCAGTAGACTACGTTACCAAGCCCTTTCAAGAACAAGAAGTGTTAGCGCGGGTGAAAACCCATTTACAGTTGCGTCTCTTGACTCAAACTTTAGAACAGCAAGTGGCGCAAAAAACTGCTGAATTACAAGCAGCTCAGCTCCAAATCATTCAACGCGAAAAATTGTCAGCTATGGGCAATTTGGTGGCTGGTGTTGCCCACGAAATTAATAACCCAGTTGGCTTTATTTCTGGCAATATTCAGCCCGCTTTAGACTACATCAAAGATTTGTTTGGATTGCTGGATTTAGTTCAGCAAGAATCTGCTAATTTCAGTGTGGCAATTCAAGAGGAAATTGAAGCGATTGACCTCGACTACATCCGGGAAGACTTACCCAAGTTAATTGAATCGATGCAAGAAGGTGTGAAGCGAATTCAAGACATTAGTATTAGTCTGCGGACATTTTCTCGTGCTGATAGCGATCGCCCCATTGCTTGCAATATTCACGATGGTATTGATAGTACAATTATGATCCTCAAACATCGTCTGAAAGCTTCTGATACTCGCCCCGAAATCCAAGTTATTAAGGACTATGGTGATTTTAGGAAAATCGAATGCTATGCCGGACAATTAAATCAGGTATTTATGAATATTTCGGGGAATGCGATCGATGCTTTAGAAGAATCAAATACTGGACGTAGTTATGCAGAGATTAAAATTAATCCCAATCAAATTATTATCAAAACAGAATTATCTGAAGATAGGCAGCAAGTAATAATTCGCATCAAAGATAACGGTATTGGCATGAGTGAGGCGGTGCACTCGAAGATTTTTGATGATTTATTTACAACGAAGGGAGTGGGGAAAGGCACGGGATTAGGATTGGCGATCGCTCGTCAAATCGTTGAGGAAAAACATGGCGGTTCCCTGAACGTCAACTCTATACTAGGATCGGGAACAGAATTTATCATCACCTTACCCATCAAGGCGGCATAAACAAGTTAATTCTTCCCTAGCATTCGGACTCATGTAAGCGATCGCTCACTCATAAATCCTCAAAAAACTATGACCATTAATAACTCTCACGAAAACAGCAAACCTCACACAACCGTTCAAATTCCCAACTATAAAATTGTCGAAACAGTTTATTCAGGAAGTCGAACTTTAGTATATCGGGCCGTCCGTACCCACGATCGATTACCTGTCGTCATCAAGCTGCTAAAAAATGACTATCCCACCTTCAGCGAACTGGTGCAGTTTCGTAACCAGTATACCATTGCTAAAAACCTTTGTCAACCTGGAATCATCCAAACCTATAGTCTAGAACCCTATCGGAATAGCTATGCGTTAGTAATGGAAGACTTTGGGGGTATTTCTCTTCAGGAATGGGCGGGTTCGGGGAAAAACGCATTCTCATTAAGAGAGTTTTTAGAAATCGCGATCGCCCTCTGCAACACCTTAGATATATTGTATCGCGATCGCATTATTCACAAAGACATCAAACCCAGCAATATTTTAATTAATCCCGAAACCAAACAAGTCAAATTAATTGATTTTAGTATTGCGTCTCTACTGCTGCGAGAAACACAAACACTCATCAATCCCAATGTCTTAGAAGGGACACTTGCTTATATTTCCCCAGAACAAACAGGCCGAATGAATCGGGGGATTGACTATCGGACTGATTTTTATTCTTTGGGTGTGACTTTCTTTGAATTACTAACCGGAAAGTTACCTTTTGCATCCAACGATCCAATGGAGTTGGTACATTCTCATATTGCCAAAGCATCGCCCTTAATACATGAAATTAACTCGGAAATTCCCTCTGTACTATCAAAAATTGTCAGCAAATTGATGGCAAAAAATGCCGAAGATAGATATCAAAGTGCTTTGGGATTGAAGTTTGACTTAGAAAAATGTCTAACTAAACTTCAAGAAACTGGTGAAATTCAGAGTTTTGAAATTGCGCGAAGGGATGTATGCGATCGCTTCCTCATCCCTGAGAAACTCTATGGTCGAGAAACTGAGGTTCAAGCATTACTTAAAGCCTTCGATCGCGTTTCCCAAGGCAGTTCAGAACTCATGCTAGTGGCGGGATTCTCTGGGATTGGCAAAACCGCCGTAGTCAACGAAGTCCACAAACCCATTACCCAGCAAAAAGGCTACTTCATCAAAGGCAAATTCGACCAATTCAACCGCAACATTCCCCTGTCAGCCTTTGTCCAAGCACTGCGCGACTTGATGAATCAACTACTTTCAGAATCCGATCGGCAGTTACAAACCTGGAAAGAAAAGCTGCTCAAAGCACTAGGAGATAGCGGTCAAGTCCTCATCGATTTGATTCCTGAACTCGAACGGATTATTGGGTCACAACCTCCCACTCCAGAACTTTCCGGTGAGGCAGCCCAAAATCGCTTTAACCTCCTGTTCCAAAACTTTATTCAGGTTTTTGCGAAGGTAGAACATCCCCTAGTCATCTTTATCGATGACCTGCAATGGGCTGACTCCGCCTCCTTGAACCTCATGCAAAGTTTGTTGACGGAAGCCCAATCTCACTCTCAATGTCTCTTAGTCTTAGGAGCCTATCGAGATAATGAAGTATTTCCCGGTCATCCCTTTTTGATGACAGTTAACACCCTAGAAAATGCCGATGTCACCATTGAAACTCTCACCCTCAGTCCCTTGAGTGCTGATAGCCTCAATCACCTAATTGCTGATGCTTTTCAAGCCTCACAAAGCGCTGTGCAGCCCTTAACCAAGCTGGTCATACAAAAGACCCAGGGCAATCCGTTTTTTGCGACCCAATTTCTCAAGGCATTACACCAAGATAGTCTGATTACTTTTGACCGGGAGGTTTGTCACTGGCAATGCGACCTAGTGCAGGTACAGGATGCAGCCTTAACCGATGATGTGGTGGAATTCATGGCTTTGCAGTTACGAAAACTGCCAGTTACCACCCAAGAACAGCTTAAATTTGCCGCTTGTATTGGGGCAAAATTTGACCTCAAGACTTTGACGATTGTTTCAGAACAAGACGAAATTCAAGTAGCCTTGACTTTGTGGTCTGCGCTCAAAGAGGGGCTGATTGTGCCGGAGGGTAAAATCTATAAGTTTTATTTGGATGATAACCAACCCCAGGAGCATCGATCCCTGAGTGAAGAGATTTCTGAGCAAATTCACTATCGCTTTTTCCATGACCGCGTGCAACAGGCCGCCTACTCACTAATTCCTGAAGACCAAAAACAGGCCACTCACCTCAAAATGGGTCAGTTACTCCAAACTCGTTTGTCAAAAGCAGAGCGAGAGGAGAAGTTATTTGATATTGTCAGTCATCTAAATCTAAGTCGTGGGTTGCTAAGTCATCAAACCGAACGTGAGTCTTTGATTCGGCTAAATCTAGCTGCGATCGAAAAAGCGAAAAAGGCAACCGCTTATGGCGTGGCGAGAGACTTGGTGACGGTGGGACTGGAATTACTCTCGGAAGATAGTTGGCAAACTCAGTATGAGTTGAGCTTAAAACTCCATGAGATCGCCGCAGATGTGGCCTGTTTAAAGGCTGATTTTGAGGAAGCAATCGCCCAAGTTCAACAGGTTTTGGATAAGGCTCAGATGGTCTTGGATAAAGTGCCTGTTTACATGGTGCAAATCAGGGTGTTGACGGCTCAGAATCAATTGGCGGATGCGATCGCCATTGCTGCTCAAGCCGTCACTCTATTGGGGATAGAATTTCCCTCAGACATCACACCGAGCCTAAGCGAACAAACCATACAAAATGTGGAAGTCGAGCTAGAGGGGAAAGTCATTGAGGATTTGGTCAACTTGCCTGTGATGACTGACCCGGCGACAATTGCTGCCATGGAACTGCTGGGAACGATCATGCCAATGGTATTTGTAGCTAAACCCGCATTTCTGCCCTTTGTTTGTGCGAACATTGTGAGCCTGTCGCTCCAGTTTGGTAATGCACCTGTTTCGAGTGTTGGCTATGCTACCTATGGCTTGGTCTTAGCGACGGGCTTGGGTCAAGTCGAGCGGGGCTATCACTTGGGGAAAATGGCTTTAACTTTAATCGATCGGCTCAATACAAAAGCGTACAAGTGTCTGACAATCCTTCATTTTGCTGCCTGTGTCCAGCATCAAAAAGAATCTATGACTTCTATGGCTGCTTTGCTCAAGCAGGGATATTTAGTAGGAATAGAAATCGGTGACTTTTTGTATTTAGGCTATTGTATGGCCCACTATTTTTATGCTTGTTTCTATGCCGGAAAGGAATTGTCTGCCCTTCAATCAGAAATCGCTCAGTTTTGTTCGGTCATTGCTTCACTAAAGCAGGCTAATTCCCTAGCCTACTTAAAAATGAACCAAGAATTCTTTGGGCGCTTGCTTGAAAAAAACCATCAACCAACTCTCTTGATTGGAGATGCTTATGACGAGACGAAAATATTTCCACAGTACCTTCAAAATAATCAACTAACAGGCTTTGGCATTGCTTACACCTACAAGCTGATCTTGGCTTATTTGTTTGGTGATTATAACCGCGCCCTTGAATATATCAATGAAGTTAACCAATATTTAGGTGGTATTGTTGGAATGCTCCATATTCCCGCCGTGCATTTCTATGGGGGGTTAACCTATTTAGCGGTGCCAATCGGAAAGTCTAAGGATGAGCAGTTACAACTACTTGCTTTAGCAGAACAGCATCACGCTAGCCTATCAACCTGGGCAGAGAATGCCCCTATGAATCACCAACACAAGGTGGCTCTCTTGGCAGCAGAAAGATGTCGAGTTTTGGGCAATATCTCAGAGGCAATTGATGGCTATGAGCGGGCCATTGCGGGCGCTAAAGCCAATGGTTTTATCCAAGACGAAGCCTTAGCAAATGAACTTGCAGCTAAATTCTATCTCGATTGGGGTAAAGAAAAAATTGCCGCAGTATATATGCAAGAAGCTTACTACTGCTATGCCCGTTGGGGAGCAAAAGCCAAAGTCGCCGACTTAGAACAACGCTATCCCCAATTGCTTGCGCCAATATTACAGCAAACCCGTTCTCCGCTTTCAACTAACGAAACTATCTTTACATTGGGGAGTGTCACCTCTACCAGTTCCGCCACATCCAGTAGTAGCAGTATCTCTGTAGCTTTAGATTTAGCCGCTATTCTCAAAGCTTCCCAAACTATCTCAGGCGAAATCGAACTGGAAAAACTGCTGGCATCGTTGCTTTCGATCGTCATCGAAAATGCGGGGGCTGATAAATGCGTGTTAATGCTCTTGCGAGACTCGCGCCTGCTGATTAAAGGGTCAATTACTATAGGGACGCAGCCAGTTGTGTTGCAAAGCCTTCCTGTTGATGATAGCCAGGACATTCCCCTGAAGCTGATTTACAAAGTGAAGCACAATCGGCAGACTGTTGTGCTGCTGGATGCGACGGCCGAGCCGACTTTAGCGAATGACCCGTATATTGTGCGTCAACAGCCTCAGAGCATCTTGTGCAACCCGATTTTGCATCAAGGTAAATTATTGGGCATTTTATATCTAGAAAATAATTTAGCCAAGGGAGCGTTTACGAGCGATCGCGTGGAACTCCTGAATTTACTTTGCGCTCAGGCGGCGATTTCCCTAGAAAATGCTCAACTTTATGAGCGATCGCAGCAATATGCCCAACAATTAGAAGCAGCTTTGCAAGAACTCCAGGGCGCTCAATTACAAATCGTGCAAAGTGAAAAGATGTCTGCATTGGGTAACTTAGTCGCCGGGGTCGCACATGAAATAAACAATCCGGTTGGCTTCATTGCGGGCAACTTGCAACCCGCTCTGGATTATGTTACAGATACTTTTAGATTAATTGATTTGTATCAGCAGGAATATCCCAATCCCAGTGCCGTGATTCAAGACGAAATTGAGGCGATCGAGCTGGACTACCTGCGCGAAGATTTACCCAAACTCATTGGTTCGATGCAGTTGGGAGTCGATCGCATTTGCAGCATCAGCACTAGCTTGCGTACCTTCTCTAGAGCCGACAAAGACTACAAGGTTCCGTTCAACATTCACGAAGGCATTGATAGCACGATTCTGATTCTCAAACACCGCCTCAAAGCTTCGGAATCTCGACCTGCGATCGAAGTCGTGACTGACTACGGCAGTATTCCCGCGATCTCATGTTTCCCCGGACAATTGAATCAGGTTTTCATGAACATTCTGGCAAATGCGATCGACGCACTGGAAGAAGCCAGCCAGAAACGCACTTTTGGAGACATCGCAGCCAATCCGAACCGAATTGAAATTCAAACAGGATTGGATGACTCTGGTCAACAAGCGATCGTTCGCATTCGAGACAATGGAATGGGAATGTCCGATGAAGTAAAGCAGCGAGTCTTTGACCACTTATTTACAACCAAAGCTGTTGGCAAAGGAACGGGATTGGGATTGGCGATCGCCCGTCAAATTATCGTAGAAAAACATGGCGGCATCATTTCAGTTAATTCAGCACCGGACAAAGGCACCGAATTCCTGATTGCGCTCCCGATCTAAAATTCCTATCTAAATCATTCTGTTAATTAAGGGAATTCGCACCGGGAGTGACTGATATCAAATCCGGTAGCATCGGAATTAATATTACCGAACGAAATCAGGACACGGCAGTGCCGTGTCCCTACAATTAATCTGGGTAGGCAAACGACACTGCCGTGTCCTGGGTATCATTCCGATGCAACCGGAAACGATAGGAAATCTGTAACGGCGATCGCAGCCGTTGGCTTTTGATATCAATTCCGCTCTTCATCGGAATGATATAAACGGAGGACACGGCAGTGCCGTGTCCCTACCACGATCAATTG
>NZ_JAUBPE010000197.1:0-1149 GCF_036700565.1 Microcoleus pseudofavosus SVA1_A4 | reverse complement strand
TTCTCATGGACTTTTATTTGGACTATATATTAGACTTGCCTGGAGTGAAGGTTGAAAGTTGTACTCAAATTGATGGAAAAATTTTATTAGGACTGAGAATTGTAGGAGAAGGTATGGTTTGTCATCACTGTCAAAATTATACCGAACAATTGCATCAAAATCGACCAATCTTAGTAAGAGATTTGCCAGTGTTTGGTCGTCCTGTGTATTTAAAAGTCCCGCGACGGCAGTTTTACTGTCCTAATTGCCAACGATATCCCACAGAAAAAGTAGATTTTTTGGACATTAAAAGACGACATACTCAACGATACGAACAAAATATTTATGAGCGTGTCAAACAATCGAGCATGGAGCAAATAGGACGAGAAGAAGGACTGAGTTATGACGAAATAAAAGGAATATTTGATCGGACAAATAAGAATAAAAAAAGAACGAATTGGAAGTTAAACGAATTTGTCAAGGGCGAGATAAGTATGCGGAAAGGTCAAGGAAATTTTGTGACTGTTGTTGGGGACATTTCCGAAGGTAATTTAATTGAGATGATTGATTCTCATCGCTGTGAAGAAATCATTGAAGTTCTTATGCAACAAGCAATTGAGGTTCGAGAACAAGTTGAGGAAGTGAGTGTTGATATGTGGGGAGGATTTCCTAAAGTTATCAAAAAAGTATTTCCAAACGCCAAAATTATTATCGATCGTTTTCATGTGATGAAAGTAGTTAATAAAGACTTGAATAAATTACGCAGAGCAGCCGGAATAACAGATAGGCAAAGTAAATATTTATTGTTAAGTAATCGAATAAATTTGAATCCTCTTCAGATTGATAAATTAGAGATGGCACTAGGTAAATCAGAATGCTTGAGAATTGCGTATGAGATGAAAGAAAAATTTAGAGAAATATATGAGACTAATTTGACAGTCAAAAAAGGGCAGGCAAAAATTAAAGAATGGCTAAATCATGCACAAGTATTTTTTAGAGAAGCTGCATCAACGATTGAAAATCATTTTGAGGGTATTTGCAACTACTTTCTTAATCGCACAACAAGTGGAGTTATGGAGGGAATCAACAATCGAATTAAGTTGATAATGCGCCAAGGATATGGCTTTTCTAATTTTAATAATTTCAGGAATCGCGTATTAGCTTGCTTCT
>NZ_JAUBPE010000196.1:0-1158 GCF_036700565.1 Microcoleus pseudofavosus SVA1_A4 | reverse complement strand
AGTGTCCGAGAACCCGAAATATTGCCCCCCTATGTAGTAGCAGATTTATATCAAAGACGCTGGCGAATTGAAGAGGCATTTTGTACAGTAAAAAGATTATTAAATCTGAGTTATTTATGGACAGGTTCATTAAACGGAATCAAGCTCCAAATCTGGGCTACTTGGCTATTTTATGCGGTTTTAGTAGACTTAGGAGATGCTATTGCAGATGAATTAGGAGTACCACTTGAACGTATTTCTTTAGAAATGATTTATCGGGGGATGTATCATTTTTCCGTAGCATATCAAAAAGGATTAGCTTCTGACCTAGTTAAGTATTTTTCCTCCGAGAGAAATCAAGATTTAGGGATTGTTAAGCTAGGCATGAAAACCTCATGTCAGGCTAATTATTTCTCCTTTCCCTGGAACTCAAAGAAGTCCCGAACAATTTTTTTTCAATAATAAAGGAACAAATGGAGTCATATTTTAATTGGGTCAACAGGTAAAAAATGAGTAAAATTACTCATTGACAATAGTGTTTTTAACTTAACTTGTGAGTAATGGCTCCATCTAGAAAAACAGCTCAAACCCACAGAATACTTGACCCTAAAAATTCTGGTATGTTTGTTACAGCTCCACAAACAAGTTAGTATTGAATTATTGGCTTCTGTCTGGCCTGATCCGATTCAATTTGAAAGTCGCAGGCGCAGCCTACAAAGATTTCTCAAATTGGACTGCCTTGACATAGAGCGCTTGTGGTCCCCATCGAGAGAGAAATATTGAAGGCAAAATTTAAAAATCATCAATCTTTGAAGGTAGCCATCGATTGCACACAATGGCGGGATAAAAATGTCTTTGTAATTAGTTTGATTTGGGACAAACGAGCTATCCCTTTGTACGGGCAATTATTAGACAAAAGGGGGAGTAGTAACTTGTCTGAGCAGCAAGCTCTCATCATTCCTATTTTAGAGCTTCTACAAGATTAAGAAATCATCATCATAGGCGATCGATAATATGTCCCAGGGTAAGAGCATCTCAATCAAGCTTGACAAAAGGAGTTGAGAACAGTCATCATATAATCATTATTCATAGAAGGCCTGTTGGCTCTTCAGAACTTATGGTGATAAGTTTATCTAATCAAAGATAGACTCGTGCATAAGACTAGAAGCTGAAACTCAT
>NZ_JAUBPE010000195.1:0-1172 GCF_036700565.1 Microcoleus pseudofavosus SVA1_A4 | reverse complement strand
ATGGCTTGAATTCCTGTCATCTCATCAACCGATATAGTGTGTTCTCCATTTTGACTGCGTTCAATCGCAGTCAGATATAAGCCTGTAATATCTTTAACTTTTGCATCAAATTCTTCATCCACAGGGGGGGGTTAACCAGTAGCGCGAGGCGTGTGGTTTAAGTTATGCTTCTTCTAGTAATCTGCCAACATGGCGGACTGATATACTTTCAATAATGCCTTGAAACATGATTTCCTCCGCCAGTTCTCTCGCCGTCCAATGACTTATTGGTCGTCCATAATCGGACGGTGAGGAACAGGCAAGTGCAAATAACTCAGTTACTTGTTCCATGGTAAATTTTACTGGTGCGCCAACACGCTCTTGATCTTGCAATCTTTGCAAAATCGATAAGTCTTTTCCCTCGCTTTCCAACCATCGGTTTCGCCCCTTCACGAGCCATCTGTCGGTTAATCTCTAGGCTTCGGGCTATTTCACGATGGTTTTGACCATCTGATGCCATGAGAATTATTTTGGCTCGTAGCACTAGCTGTTGGGGCGTTTTGTGTTTGTCGATCAACTTCTGAAGTTGATGACGCTCGCCATCGCTTAAATTTAATATTTTAGGCATTAATAAGGCCATCTCTGACTCCTCGATCACCCACCTAAACGGGTCTCAGCTAACTATGTTATTCTACCACAAATATAGTCTGTCTACTTACGCCGAGCTGTACTAGATCAAATTATACCGGAAACAGTTCAGAGAAACAACCCAAGAGTTGTCAAAAAGCCTGTTTCAAAATTTCGGTCTAAACAAGTTAAACACAGAGGTACTGGAATCATAATGAATACTCCTATATTTATTGTTTCAAGCACTGCGTAGCCCTTAACTGAACCGTATTGGCTTATAATTGCGATCTGGTTCTTCTTATTCATCTACATCCTGGGAATTATCACTCGGATTTAAAACCTGGCCTAAGATATTGCCAATTAAAGGTAATTAACAAGGACCATTTTCCTTGATTCTAAGAATGTTTCATCTTGTACCCGTTCATCCTGCTTAAGTTGTAAGCTGTTCAGCATCTAAAACGCATATTGTATGGTATAATATGATAATTCTCAGAGAAAGTCAATGCCTACTAAAAACTTCCTCAGTTCTGAAACAAAGGAAACTCTGCAACAAGCATTAAAAGACC